>NZ_JACJOZ010000015.1:0-43531 GCF_014695795.1 Phormidium sp. FACHB-592 | reverse complement strand
CCTGAAAATCATGAAGGCATGGTTTATGTGGTCATGATTCGGTTGATGCTGAGGCGGTTAACAAACAACCGACGAACGAGGAACTTGAAACCTGCTTAACCAGCATTTACAAACACTTTCTTACAAAAGTTATGGAGGCTTCATCTTGAAAAAGTAGTGCTGCCAAACGACGAATCTTTAGAACTTAGTGTCACTTACTCGATGGAAAATCGAGGTGTGAGCATGAGGGTTGTGAATGAGAATAGAGTCTTACTGCACGTTGGCGGTTTCAAAAGCCAGGAGGAAAACTACGATCCGGATGTCTTTTTCCTTACACCACAAGGCTCGTGTATATCCCTAATGGTTGGTTTCTGACTAACATTTGACTGGTTTCATAGAGCTACGGGGTGATTCAGGCTTTAGCTTTGCCTCATACCTTTTAGCTTCTTATTTCTCGCTTTCCAATTCAGCTAACGCATAACGAGCGATCGCCAGACTTAAACGAGCCTGTTCAACATCAGAAAGCGCATCCCATTCAACAGAACGGACGCGCTCAAGAGTCGATTCAACAGGTGAGTCATTACCTCGCATCGCATAGGCAAGGGGACGTGCTAATACGTGTAAATCGTCTTCTGCCAGATGAGGGAGTGCTTCTTGAACGCACTGTACGAGCTGATCGGCTAAAGAGATAGAGCTAGACAAAACTTGTTGGGCGCGAGTGGCGATCGCGGTCAGTAATTGCTGAGGAACCCGTGCAGCGAAGCGCTGAGTCAGTGTTTCTTGGAGGGTTGCAGTAGACCAGAGTTGATTTACCTGAGCAAAGAACACATCAGAACGGGTAGCAACTTCGGCGGCGTTCCAGTCATCCAGGGGTAAGGCTTGTTCTAAGGCTGCAAAAAAAGGTTCTGCTTCAGGAGCCGCTGGATTCCAGACGTAAGGAATGGTAGCCTGTGGGTCTTCTGCGACTGTGAACTGATCTTCAGTCAACGGTTCGCCGTCCTTCCAGGCACAAGCAACACCTTCTGCATGCAGCAATGCTGCCCACAACGCTTGCTCAACCTTAGCTTTTGAATTGGCTTGATCGTCAGAACACATTACCTTACTTTCCATAGTGGGTTTCCTGCATACACTGAAAACAATGACCTCGTTGGTGTTACCTACAGGGGGATCACTGCCTGTTCCGCAACTCAATCTGATTTACGCCATCTGGCTGAAAAGTGACCACTCTATCATCAGTTTCCCCTTAAGCAGCAGTGCTTTCGGCTTCTGATATTACTCTTTAAATGGTGGGGCGAGCGCTAGATGCATCTAACGATGTCGTAAATTCCAGCACCTCATTTTGGGAACTGCCAAATTTTAATTGAGTGCCGGGTTGCAGGGGTACTTCCTGACGATGGACTTTGCGCCAGTTTCTGGAGCCCAGACCAGGCTCCAACATCCAAGTGCCAAAGCGCGAAAAATCTTCGAGAAAGTAGGATATTGCTTCATTGCTATTAGGCTGAGGCTGCCGGCAAAAAATAACGGCGTGTTTGCGAGAAACTCCGCCCTGGTCTTCTTGTAGCACTAAATCGTTTTCACCTCGATCGCGACCGACTCGCATAAACCCGCTCTGGATGTGCCAAACTTTTGCAGTCACAAGCGATCGCAACGCTGCATCCGGCTTGGGCTGCCCCAGACGCGTGATAAGCCCTGGCATAGCGGTCAGACTACCCTCAAGCGGCTGCAACAGTTCGCCATCAAATTCGGGATGCATGTAGAGTACCGGCAGTGTCCAGGCTTGCTGGTTAAAGCGGTACAGCGTGAGCAGGTGCTGACGGGCAACCGCAACTGCCTGGTCGATCGGCACTCGTCCTGAGAGCGCTCGGGCAAATGCTTGAATAAAACTCAGCGCTTCTTCGTCGGTGATGGAATCACGCATACCTAAAACGGCAGGAACGCCATGATGAATCAGCACTTCTGCAAGGCTGCTACGCGGCATTGCCTGCGATCGTGATTCTGGTGCCACGGTAGAGTCAGCAATCGTTTCGTGGTCAGGTTGCGCGCCCCAGCAGGCATTAAAGACGGCTAGCTTTACCTGGCAGCGAGTAAGCACTTGCGCTAACTCAGTGCCATTCAAGGTCATAGCCGGTCGTAAAAATAGTAGTCCACCATCTGGAGCCGGAACCCCATGTCCTGCATAGAAAAAGACATTGTACGTCTGCTTCTCAAGCTGACTAATTAGAGCAGCAGGCGTGGGTTGCACGAGCGTATCCACCTGGCAGGGCGTAATCGTTGCGCCGCCAATGCCACTGCTGCCGGAGGTAGTTAGTAGGTGCGCCAGCACATTGGCTTCTTGTTCAAGCTGTAAGGTCTGTAGGGTTTCAGGTTGAACTGTGTTCGCAGAGCTTTGAGAGAAGCCTGACACGGGTTCAGAATCTTGACCCAGGACTAACAGAATTTTGAGAATGTTATCCGATCGCAGTTCTGGCAAGGAACGGACATCACTCGTTGTACGGCTAAACAAGAGTTGCTGTTGGAGCGAAATGGGTTGTTTGCCCGCGCCATCCTGCATAATTTCCCATGGCAGCGCCACCAAATTGGGATCGCGAACTTCTAGCCGCAGCCGCAGCGGTTTTGATTGACCCATGGCAATCCCCTGACTGTGATTGAGGCTACCCTGGATGGGACCATCAAAAAGCCACTGCCAGAGGCTCATGCCCAGGCTCTGCATCAACCGACCCGATTGGCTTACAGGCGCACCGGGAGTCGGTGGCGGTGTTTCTAGTGGCAAGACAAGATCAGGGGGCAGTTCATCAACTTGTGAAACTTGCGGCACGTCCGGTAGGCTTCTGGCAGAAAACATTTCTTGCCAGCCCAGCCAAAGATGCTGTAAGTTGTCTGACCACAGACAGTCGTGCAAAACATAGCCCCCTGGGTATGGAGCTTGGGTGACATGAACCGCATAGTGGTTGGCGGTGCGTAAAGGTGCGATCGCCAAATTCAAGCAGGGAATTTCAGACAAAGACATTCCAGGAGTAAGACCAACCCATCATGACGTCAAGATTGTTTTAACAGTCTAGTCCGTGTTTGTCCTAGTTGATAGCGCTAGCAGAGAGATAGGCATAAAGGATGAGTTTTGCCTTTTGCCTTCCTCTAATCCGTCTGCACTGGTTCAATCTGGCTAGGACTGGTGATTTTCTTTTTGGGATTGAAGTAGGCTGCTAGCACCTGCCGTACCATGGGCGCTGCAAACGACCCGCCGCCGCCACCAGAGTTCTCACCAAATGCCACGACGACAATTTCTGGTTTTGCAGTGGGACCGTAGGCTCCAAACCAGGTATGGGATTCCCGTCCGATGTCTTCTGCTGTACCGCTTTTACCAGACATTGGAGGCAGTGATGCTACGTTTAGCGCCTCACCTGTGCCGCCATCAATGACCGCACGAAGCCCTTCGCGGAGTATGCGAACGGTTTCAGGTTTCAGGTTTAGGGGTTCCCTCCAGTTTTGGGCGGCTTCATTATCTTTAAGCAGATGTGGCTTGACGAGATAGCCATCGTTGGCTGGTACTGCAAACATGACAGCGACCTGAAGTGGCGTAGTTTGTAGAAAGCCCTGTCCGATCGACATATTGACCGTATCGCCCAAATACCAGCCTTCTTTGACTTCTTTGCGCTTCCATTCTTCGTCGGGTACGAGTCCGGCGCTTTCTTCTTCTGACAGGTCAATGCCTGTTTTGCGCCCAAAGCCGTAGCGCCGTGTCCATTGAATGAGGTCACGATCGCCGACACCCATCCCAATCTGATAGAAAAAGGTATCGCTGCTCCATTGCATAGCACCGACAAAACCCAATGGACCAAAGCCAGCACGGTTCCAGTCGCCAAACTCAATGCCACCGACCGTAATGGATGGGTAAGTTCCCAGTACGGTATCTGGGCTAAATTTACCCGTTTCTAAAGCGGCTGTAGTGGTGACAATTTTGAAAGTGCTGGCAGGCGGAAAGCCTTGTATGGCACGGTTAACAAACGGATGATCTTCGCTTTGTAGGCGCTGCCACTGGGCATCGGTAATGCGGGTAGAAAATAAATTGGGGTCAAAGGTGGGGCGGCTGACCATTGCTAACACAGCACCATTGGTTGGATCGATCGCCACGATCGCCCCTTTGCGATTGCCTAGTGCCGTTTCCGCCGCCTTTTGCAGCTCTAGGTCTAGGGTAAGCTGTACATCCTTCCCTGCTTGTGTGGGCTTTTTGCCCAGGACTCTAACCACTTGTCCTTCACCGTCAACCTCAACTTGTTGCCCGCCCCACTCGCCACGCAGCAGCGTTTCGTACGTTGACTCAACGCCCATTTGACCAATGACATCGCCAAGCCGATAGCCTTCGCTCTTCCGCTTTTCGAGCTCGCGATCGTCCATTTCACCCGTGTAGCCAAGTACATGAGCCGCCAAATCCCCATTAGGGTAATAGCGTACTGCTTCCGCATCGACCTGCACACCCTCCATCTGGCTGCCGTATTCTGCCAGCGCTGTCACCTGTGCCGGACTCACACCACGCGCAATGCGAACCAAAAAAGGAGAGTTGTAGCCTGCTTGTTCCAGACGATTTTTGATAGTTGCTTCGGGTACGTTGAGGATTTGCGACAAACGCTGCAATGTAGTTGCCCATTCTGCCTTTTTACGAGCGAGAGGCCAAAGGAAGACAGAATGAGACAAACGGCTACCAGCCAGCATTCTGCCTTTGCGATCGAGGATTTTGCCGCGCTCTGGCTGTTTCGGAATTAAGCGAATACGATTATTCTCAGCCAACTGTTGATTGCGATCGCCCTCCACCAGTTGTAGGTATACAAGACGGCTACCCATGCCCACCATCATGACTAGCGAAACGCCCAGCATCAAGGCGATCGATTGGTAGCGCCGTCCCACCGTACGGGGCGTGGTCTGAGTAACAACAGTAGAAGGTTGAGTTAAAGTCATACAGGCATCAAAGTAGCATTAGCTGCAAGGTAGACGAGCCATTTGCCAGGTTGCTCGATCGCCGATGAGCCGTTGGTAAAAAAGTTGGGCAATCTAAAGTAACGCACTGTTCCATCCCACTCTCCCTCTATGCTGCAATGTAGTATCACCAGTACCGTATCCTGAGATTAATTCAGTTGCTGAGAAAATGGCTCATTCTTGGCGGCAGGCGATTACTTCAAAGGTTGAAAGCAGATTATAAGGGTAAGGATTGGTCATTGAGTCAACGTTCGATCGGTAGAATAAACCAGCAGGTACAATCCGTCACTTTATCAGAAGATGAGCTGATATTTCTCAGTACAGGTTCCAAAGCACCTTTAGCTATAAACTTATAAACTCCTTCCACGCCTCAATTGCCCCCTGCATTGTGTACGGAATCAACCATAGGGAATCGCCGCTATGTCTCAAACCATCACGCATAACCAGCGCTCTATGGCAACGGATACTAGGTTTGATGTTGAACTCCGTAAGGTCTTCAAGGTTTTCAATGGCGAAACCGCTGTGCAAGGCATTGACCTTTGCATCCGTCGCGGCGAGTTTTTTAGTATCCTGGGTCCCTCTGGTTGCGGCAAAACAACCACGCTGCGGATGATTGCAGGGTTCGATACGCCATCTGCAGGAGAGCTGCTTATTCAAGGTCAGTTGATGACTCAGGTGCCGCCCTACCGTCGTCCTGTCAACACGGTGTTTCAGAGCTATGCCTTGTTTAGCCACCTCACTGTGCGCGAAAATATTGGTTTTGGGCTACGCATTAAGCGACAGCGTAAGGCAGAAATCGCTGATCGCGTTCAGGAAGTAATGCAGCTCGTTAAGATGGAAGCGTTTGCCAATCGCTTTCCTGCTCAGCTTTCTGGCGGACAGCAGCAACGAGTGGCGCTGGCACGTGCCCTTGTCAATCGTCCGGCTGTGCTGCTTTTGGATGAACCCCTGGGTGCACTTGACCTTAAGCTGCGTAAAGAAATGCAGGTCGAACTGTCAAACTTGCATCAGGAACTGCAACTGACGTTTGTCATGGTGACTCACGACCAGGAAGAAGCGCTGAGTCTTTCTGATCGCATTGCTGTCATGAACCGTGGCAAAATCGAGCAAGTGGATACACCCAACCGGATCTATGAGCAGCCGCAGACTCCCTTTGTAGCTGATTTTATTGGTGATACCAATCTCTTTCCTGCCAAGATCGAAGGTGCCCATCCAGCGATGCTCTGGATTACGACCGCCAACGGGCTGAAGATGAAGGTAAGACCGATCGAAACAGCAATCCCTTTAACATCAGGGTCAGTTGTCGTCAGTGTGCGTCCAGAAAAAATTCATGTCAGCCGCACTATTCCTGGCGACGTGGTCAATTGTTTTGAAGGGCGCTTACGGCACGTGATGTACCTGGGTACCCATGTTCACTATGTTGTCGAACTTCTCTCTGGCGATCGCCTCACCATTATGCAACCCAACACAATCGACGGTTTGCCGGGTGCCGATACACCCATTTACGTCCAGTGGGCACCGAACGATTGTTTGGCGATTCCAGCCGTGAGTTAGAAGCTAGCCGTGAGTTAGAAGCTAGCCGTCGACCGTCAGAACCAACTCTCATGCTCTAGCGCAGTGGTGCAATCAAGACTCAAAACTTTCAGCCTTTAGCCTTTAGCCTTATTCCCCATCGTGCCTCCTTCCTTCTACTCAACGCCAGCTTCGTCCTCATCCCGTCCTGGCAGGATGCACCGATCGCGGCGAGCGTTTTTGCAGGCAGCGACAGGTGCCTTGTCTGGTCTGACCCTTTCAAGCTGTGGTTGGACGTTGGCAGAGGTGCGACCACTGCAACCCAATGCTAAAACAGCGAATGAATTACGTATCTACACATGGTCAAGCTATATCGATAATGCCTTGCTAGAAGGCTTTAGAGCGCAAACGGGCATTCGAGTCATTGCCGATACATTTGACTCGAATGAAACGATGTTGGCAGCCTTTCAGGCTGGGAAGGGAGCTGCCTACAGCGTCATCTACCCCTCTGATTATGCTGTGGCAAAGATGATTCAACTCAAACTGCTACAGCAGCTTGATCTAAGCCGTATTCAGGGTTTGGATAATATCCTGCCAAAGTTTCAGTCGTCTGCTCACGATCCAGGCAATCGCTACCACGTGCCGATTAGCTGGGGCACTACTGGTTTGATTTACAACAGTGTAAAGCTGAAGCCTGCACCAACTGATTGGAGCTATCTCTGGGCAGAGCAGCAAACCCTGTCTCGTCGGATGACGTTGATTAACGACACGCGAGAGGTGATGGGCGCAACCCTGCGATTGCTCGGCTATTCTTACAACTCCACCAATCCGCAAGAAATTCAGCAGGCATACGAAAAGCTCGCCCTCCTGAAACCAGCGATCGCCTCTTTTACTACAGATGCGTGGCGCGATCAGCTGATTGCTGGGGATTTGCTTCTTGCGATGGGGTATTCGGCAGATGCTATGTCTGTCACGCTTGCCAATCCCGACTTGAAGTACGTCATTCCCAGTAGCGGCACCTCCCTTTGGAGCGACACAATGGTGATTCCCAAAAACGCCCCTAACCCCGATGTTGCTTATGCCTGGATTAACTACGTGCTGCAACCGTCTGTTGCTGCCCAGATGACTGAGCGCCTCAACTTTGCCTCTCCCAATCAATCTGCTTTCGACCAGTTGCCAGCCCCTTTACGCAACAATGAGATTCTCTTTCCGCCAGAAAGCCTGTTAACGAAGTGTGAGGGCGTTGCACCAGTGAAAGCATCGATCGAAGAGCTATATGAAAAATATTGGACTCAGCTCACTAGCAGCTAAAGGTCGGTTGTTAAAAAGCAAAAGGTAGCAGTCAGCGGTCAGCCATCAGCTTCAACTCAAAACTCATCCCTCAGTCTTCCTCCTTCATCCCTTCCTCTATGTCCCAAGCATCGCCTCCTGCCCCGTCAAATGCTCCGTCCCGCGATCGCACAGAGTTGCCTCGGTGGATAGAGCCACTACTGCTTTTGGGACCTGCTGGGATATGGCTAGGCTTACTGCTGATTATTCCCACATTGTTAATTGTAGAGCTAAGTCTGGTGCCTGGCATACGACCGGGGCAGGTCGTGAATCCGTCTGGGTTGAACAACTATGCGCTCATTTTTCAGCCGATTTATCTTCAAGTACTGGGGCGATCGGTGTTCTTTGCGTTGGGAACAACGATTATCTGTTTGCTGCTAGGCTTTCCTGTTGCTTACTGGATTGCTCTCATGGTGCCAAAGCGTTGGCAAAATCTACTTGTCGTCGGGTTTGTCCTACCGCTGTGGACATCATCCCTGCTCCGCTCTTACGCCTGGATTACAATTTTGCGCCCAACGGGTGTCCTTAATTCACTGCTTCAAAGCGTCGGGCTACCTGCACTCGACATTCTCAATCGAAGTCCAGCGGTGCTGGTGGGCATGAGCTATAGCCTGTTGCCGTATATGGTGCTGATCCTTTATGCCTCGCTAGAAAAGCTCGATCGATCACTGCTAGAAGCTGCCGCTGATTTGGGTGCCTCACCTTCACAAGTCTTCTGGCGGGTGACCGTACCACAAACCATCCCTGGCATTACTGCTGGTGCGCTGCTGGTATTTATTACAGGACTGGGTGATTTTGTTGATCCAGAATTGCTAGGCGGCGCTTCTAGCATGACGGCTGCCCGCCTTATTTACAACCAATTTTTGGGTGCAACGCAAAACTGGGGCTTTGGTTCTGCCCTTAGTACTCTGCTCATTCTGGCAGTCAGCATCGCGATCGCACTGCTGCTAAAGTACGGCGATCGCAACACCAGTAACGTTTAGGGTTTTAAGGTCAGTAAGTAATATACAGTAGCCAGAATTAACCCAGAACGTCCCCTTGCCTCCTGCCCCTTTCCCTTCTATCTCCATGTCTTCCTCCAAACCCAAACTCCCCGTTTCCTGGCAGTTGCTCTTCTCGCTGCTGATGTTTGGCTTTATGTATCTGCCCATTCTGGTGCTAGCGTTCTACAGTTTCAACCAGTCACCCTACAGCGCTGGTTGGACGGGCTTTACGTTAGATTGGTACCGCAAATTTTTTAGCGACGAACGCATTCTTTCGGCGTTGGCAGATAGCTTGAGGGTCGCGTTTTTTGCAGTTGGGATCGCCGCTATCATCGGCACGTTAATGGCAGTGGGGCTAGCACGCTATCGGTTTCCGGGCAAAAACCTTTATCGAGGTGCTGCCTACCTACCGCTGATTATTCCCGATATTGCGATTGCAGTCTCGACACTGGTTTTTCTAGCTGCCGTTGCGATCCCGTTTAGCGGGGGTCTAGTGCAACTGAGTTTGTGGACAGTCGTAGCAGCCCACGTTGTTTTCTGCCTGTCCTACGTGGCGCTTGTTGTTTCTACCCGCCTAACCGATCTAAATCCGCATTTGGAAGAGGCAGCACTTGATTTGGGTGCAACGCCAGCACAAGCGTTTGTACAGGTGCTGCTGCCGGAACTAATGCCCGCGATCGTCTCAGGCTGCTTGCTGGCATTTGTACTCAGTATGGATGACTTTCTCATTGCCAGTTTTACAGCAGGCGGTGGCACCAATACTCTGCCGATGGAGATTTTTAGTCGCATCCGTACCGGAGTAAAGCCGGATATCAACGCCCTGAGCGTCATCCTGATTCTGGCATCCGGCTTACTTTTCTTTGTAGCCGAACTTATTCGCTACCGCAGTGATAAAAAGCAGCTAGGCGAATAATGGCTATCGGTAGAAAGACCGATTAATTTCTTAACGATGACGAGAGAACGAACTACTTAAAGCGATGTTTGCGCTTGGCGATCGCCTTGCGCTTGCGCTTTTCGATCGGGGTTTCAAACTGCCGCAACCGCTTGATATCGGCAAAAATACCCGCCTTGGAAACCTGCCGCTTGAACCGCCGCAACGCTGATTCAATACCTTCGTTCTCGCCTAAAACTACCTGAGTCATGCTCTCTCCTAATCTAATCAATCAACCAAAGCGCTCCAGCAAACCGTCTTACAAACGGCTTCGCTGGAGCAAAGACAGTGTTATCACCAACAAATTGCCATTCTCAAAGCCGGCTAATGATCCTAGTAGCCGCCTCGACTGCTGGAATAGCCTCTGCCCTCGCCGCCACCAGACGGTTTCCGGTCTTCGCGTGGACGTGCTTTATTGACTTTGAGATCGCGCCCCATCCATTCTGCACCGTCTAAGGCTTCGATCGCGGCAGTCTCTTCTGCATCGGTTTCCATCTCAACGAAACCAAAGCCGCGAGGACGACCCGTCTCACGATCAGTGGGTAGCTGGACACGCTTGACCGTGCCATACTCTGCAAAAACACCGCTGAGATCCTCTTGTGTAACGGCGTAGGAAAGGTTGCCTACATAGATTGACATGAAATATCTCCGGAGAGTAATAGGTGTTGGGGTTTAAATCCGGAGAGAAGCCTGCTGAAACCAAGAACAAACACTGCAACCGAATCAAACTCTGCATCCTAGATTAGCACAGGATTAAGATTCGCAACCCCTACTTACCGTACTGTGAAGGAGCTTCACCGTTCTAGCGCAACGAAATATCAACGCCGCCTTGCTCGTCTTTAACCCTAACCTGAGCAGACCGTGGCTGCAATTGTGCACCCTCGACTTTGCATTCAAAGGTGTCTCCTGGTTGCGCGACACGAATCTTACCGCCGCAATCTGCTGTCACATCAGGTCCACCTTTCGCACGAATGCGATTCTGGATAAATTGCTCTAGCTTTGGTAGGACGAGTAAGCCTTGAGTATTCCACTGAAATTGACCATCTGGATTCGTTAGCTCCACCACAAGCGCGAACGACTGACCGTCTGATGTTGCCTGGCAGTTGAAACGGTTGCCTGTCTTGACATCAAATTGTGCTGGGCAATCAACTGAATTGATTGGAACTTTTGTCGCATCGGTAAACGCTTTGCTTAAGCGGCTTTCCAAATCTTTTGTTGCTTGCGATTTGCTGGTCGCTGTAGGGCTAGGCGTAATCGTAGGGCTAGCCACAATGGAGACAGAAGGGGTTGGTATACTGTTCCCGCCACTTTGGGGTTGGGTTGTACATCCTGCTAGAAGAGCGACGGTAAAGAGGGCGATCGCGCTGCCCCATCGCCTAATCGTGCCAGCATGACCGAATGCAAGCCGTTCTGCCGTTGGTAGACTGTAATGCTGACTCATGAACCTGCTCGCTGCTGCACTGCCTATCGTAACGCAAACAGTGAGCGGAGCTTTTTAATCAAGCTTGAATCGCCACTTGCTTATTCTATATAAGACAGCACTTCTTGCTCGGCTTCAAAAATGTAATCGTAGTCAAAGATCAGCGACTGGGAGTGGCGAATAATGGAGAAGCCCAGATTAGTAGTGGTTTCAGTGGTGAAGGTGGCGATCGCCAGTTCAATCAACTTTCTTTCGCTGATGGCAGGTTTTTGGACAAAATAGTCGCGTCGTGCAAAAAACAACCGTTCGTCTTTCGGCACAATAATGCGATTGATCTTGTGCGTATGCTGAATCGGTCGGATATAGGTGTTGATAAATTCATCCTGATTTCGCTGTAGCCGATAGAGCTTTTCATGCTGAAACCAGCTCATCCGAAACATCATTTTAATGAGTTCAAAACCCAGAATGTAGCTGAATACGTTATTGCGCTCTGCGGTATTCATGACCAGTCGCAGCGCTGATTCTAGATACAGATCGGGTTGCCCCCGCACATCTTGCGCGGAATGGATGTAGAACTGCCGAATGTAGAGTCTTAACGCGATCGGATCTAGCTCTGTTTTGACGTTAAATTCTTCTAAGTAATGGCTGACTTTTTGCTTTGTATCTCGGTCTTCTAAAACTTTAGAAATCAACCCATCGGCTGTGTAATCGTCTAAAAAACCAGCGCGCATTTCAGGCGTGGCAGCACACATGAGATGACAGAGTGACAGCACAAAGCGACGCTGGTTCCAGGGTAAGCTTTCCGCCCACTGCTGTGCTTCAGGTGGCAGCATTGAGAGAATACTTTCAGCACTCGATGCTGCGTTGGGAACGGGGTTGCCTGTTTGCTTGCTCATGAGTGACCGAAAAAGGGGCGATCGGTAGCTCTAGTGTTCCCATCCGAGACACTGATGAACAGGAGAGGGGGAGGAAGGCAGAGGGCAAAGGGCAGAAGGCGGAAGGCAAAGGGCACAAGGCACAAGGGTCGTTAGTGGTCAAAGCAACTCAAAACCTTCAGCCCTCATCCTTTATCCTTCAGCCCTCATTCCTCCCCCCGATCCAGTAGCTCCAGTAGTTCTACTTCAGACAATTGGGCGACGCCTAGCGTTTGCGCTTTTGTAAGTTTGGAGCCTGCATCTTCGCCTACAACCAGATAATCAGTTTTCTTGCTTACAGAATCAGTAACTTTGCCGCCTGCTGCCTGGATCATGGCTTTTGCTTCGTCACGCTTGAGGGTGGGTAAGGTGCCCGTGACGACAAAGGTTTTGCCCGCGATCGCCGCACTCACTTGGTCAGAGTCTACCACCTCGCCAATGAACTGTAGTCCAGCAGCTTGCAAGCGCTGAATTAGCTGTTGGTTGCCAGGGTTCTGGAACCAGTCATGAACTGATTCAGCAATTTCGGTGCCAATGCCAAAGACGGTTGCGATCGCTCCCACATCTGCTGCTGCTAATGCCTCGACGCTGGTAAAACGCTGGGTTAAAATTTGCGCGTTAACGCTGCCCACATGGCGGATGCCCAAGCCATAGAGCACTCTTGCCCAGGGTTGCTGTTTGGAGTCAGCGATCGCCCCGACCAGCTTTTCGGCAGACTTTTTGCCCATGCGTTCCAAAAGCAGTAGGCGATCAACCGTAAGGTCATACAGATCGGCAACGGAGCGTACCAGGTCAGTATCCACAAATTGCAGTACCAGCTTTTCGCCCAAACCGTTGATATCAAGTGCCTGCCGGGATGCCCAATGCACTAGTGCGCCACGCAGAATAGCAGGGCAGGAGGCGTTGATACAGCGAGTAACGGCTTCGTCATCGGGCTTGACCAGTGGTTGACTACACTCGGGGCACTGGCTCGGCATCTGAAATGGCATTGTATTCTCAGGGCGAAGGTCATAGAGAACGCGCACCACTTCAGGAATAATCTCGCCTGCTTTGCGAACGATGACGGTATCGCCAATACGAATATCCAATTCGGCGATGCGATCGCTATTGTGTAGGGTTGCTCGCGCTACTGTGGTGCCTGCTAGCTGTACGGGACGCATTTCCGCCAGGGGCGTTACGGCACCTGTGCGACCCACATTCACGCTGATGCGCTTGACGATCGTCGGCGCTTCTTCCGCTGGATATTTAAGGGCGATCGCCCAGCGGGGAAATTTCTGTGTAAAGCCTAACTGAGCTTGCAGCGCTAAGGAATTAATTTTGACGACTACGCCATCGGTCATGTACCGGAGCTGGGTGCGATCGAGCGACCAGCGATCACAATACTCTTGCACCGCCTGCAAATCAGCACATTGCTGCCGTTCAGGATTGACACGAAAGCCCATTTGCTTGAGGAGTTCGAGGCAGTCCCACTGAGTTGAGGGAGTAGGGAGTGGGGAGGGAGAAATAGGCTGCGGAAGAAAGTTTTGAGTTACTTTTCCCTCTGTTGCTGCCTCTACTCCCCCTGCCTCTCCGATTTCCCCTGCTACCCCATCTACCTCTGCCTTCTGCCTTCTGCCTTCTGCCTTCTCTCCCCAATGCAGCGTGTAGGGAAAGAAATCAAGCTTGCGGCGGGCAACGATTTTAGAGTCTAGCTGGCGGAGCGTTCCAGCGGCGGCGTTTCTAGGATTGGCAAAGAGTGCTTCGCCCGCTTGTTCGCGCTCCTGGTTAATTTGCTCAAACGATGACAATGGTAAAAATGCCTCACCACGCACTTCTACAACAGGTGGTGGATTGTCTAGATTCAGCCGCAGAGGGATTGATCGAATCGCCTTCACGTTTTGAGTAATCTCTTCGCCTGTAATGCCGTCGCCGCGAGTCACGCCACGCACCAGAATGCCGTTCTCGTAGGTCAGTGCCAGGGCGTTACCGTCAATCTTCAGTTCGCACACGTAGTCAAATGGCTCATCTGCTGATGGCTGACCGCTGACGGCTAATAGCTGCCGTTGCCACCGCTCCTGCCATTTCGCCAAATCCTCGTTGCCAAAGGCGTTTTCCAGGCTGTACAGCGGAATGTTGTGCTTGACGGAGACAAACTGGCTGGCTGGGCGCTCGCCCACACGCTGCGTCGGGCTATCAGACACAATCAACGCTGGGTAGCGTGTTTCCAGGTCTACTAATTCTCGATAAAGCTGGTCATAGACGGCATCCTCCATGGTGGGCGCATCCAGCACGTAGTATTCGTAGCTAGCTTGCCAGAGTAGTTTCCGCAAGTCCTGTACGCGCTGCTTGATTTCAGGAGTGATTTCTAGAGCATTCATAACCAGCGACCTGAGGAATTCAGACCCTAGTTTAACGTGAGTTTGACGAACAGAAATTGACTCCAGAAGAGCTGAGACTGGCTTTGAAGCATCGGTTTTAGCTACGAACACAAGCGTCTCGCACTCATTCTTGACCGAATGTAAGGCTAGTTGAGCCAACGCTCTGATTGCTGCGTTTACTTGCGGGCTAGCTTTAGCAGGTATACCAAATCCAGGGAAATAGCCCCTTTAGACTGAGAGGCTAAAGACCTACCCGTGCTGCCATCCAGTTTTTTCTAGCCCTTAAATCAAAAAACCGACTTTCTAACGATCGAGCTTTAGTGTCAAAACACCTTTCTCGGTCTAGAAAATCGGTTTTTGCATCACTTTGTATGACGTATGGGGGCAGAGGGACTTGAACCCTCACGACCTTGCAGTCAACGGATTTTCATCCTCTTGCAACTTTCGCTGCTGCCAACAGGGGCTGCCTGCTGGTTTTGAGAATTGGACTCTCCCTTTACCCTCGGCTGCACGTTAGGGTAGCTCCCGTCGAGTCTCTGCACCTTCCGAGGTAAGAAGTTTTGAGTTTTGAGTTTGCAGTTTTGAGTTAAAGCAGTCACTCAAAGTCTGTAACCCGTCACTCAGCACAAATACTTCGGCTTGGCTCAGGATTGCCTTGTTGAGGATGGGTTATGGGGCTTAGGAGTCAGGAGTAGAGAAAAGAGGCAGTTCTGAGTTCGCTCAAAACTTTATCTATCCCTTCGCCTTTATCCTTCATCCCTCATCCCTAATTTAGGTTTCCCTGAGTTTGAGAGCGGTCACTTGATCGATTTCTCCATCAAGGCTCAGTTGTCTAAGTCCGTTGCGTCTACCATTCCGCCATGCCCCCGTAAATTGAACGTCGATCCGTTGGACGTGAATCCATTGGATGTTAATCCATTCATTTATTGCACCATCAATTGGAGTATTTGTACAACTTCCTTTTGTGTTGCCTCACGATCGCGTTACGGCGATCGACCCTCGCTCGCATAATCCTTGTCAACAAAAACGCAGCGTTGACGACGGGCAAGCGGTAGAATATTGTGAATTCCATCCCTTACCATCTCTATGGATATTACGGTTGCCCTTCTGTATCTGGTTTTGGCCGGTGCCTTTTTGCTGGTTATTCCGGCTGCCCTCTACTTCTACTTAAACAAGCGCTGGTATGTCGCAAGTTCGTTTGAGCGGGCATTTATGTATTTTCTGGTGTTCATGTTTTTCCCAGGGCTGTTGCTGCTAGCGCCGTTTCTTAACTTTCGTCCACAGCGCCGTGAAGTGGCTGGCTAGAGAGGGTGAGATCGTGTCTCTCCGTCTTCCCTTTTTGCCCTTTTTCAAAAGGGTCGAGTTTGCGTTCCTACTTGTACACATAGATGCGACGGATTGATGCGCTTGGAATTGGCTTCGGAGTGTTTGCAGCCGGTGGGCTGGCTTACTTATTTTTGCAAGGTGCAGGTTTAGACAGCACGACCGCAGGCATCTGGACACAGGTTGCACTCGTGGGTGGGCTGCTCGGCTGGGTTGCTACCTACGCACTCCGCGCTGTGACAAAAACCATGACCTATAACCAGCAGCTTAAAGATTACGAGGAAGCCGTGCTGCAAAAACGTCTGGAGGAGCTGACGCCAGAGGAATTAGCGAAATTGCAGGCAGAGATTGAGGCGGAAAGGGGGAACAGGGAGTAGGGAGTGGGGAGTAGGGGCAGCAAGGGAGAGAATTCACTCAAAACTCAAAACTTTTCCTGTCTTCTGGCTTCTTACTGCCAAAAACTAACCACATAACTACTAAAAACGATTCAAATGACTTCGATCGCTCAACGCTTTGAAACTCTGCGCGACCATGCCCGTTGTGCGCTCATTCCCTTTATTACGGCGGGTGATCCTGATCTGGAGACGACGGCAGAGGCGCTGCGGGTACTCGATCGCAGTGGGGCTGATTTAATTGAACTGGGAGTGCCCTATTCTGACCCGCTGGCAGATGGTCCTGTCATTCAGGCGGCAGCCACACGGGCATTGAAACGGGGTACACGGCTAGATCAGGTGTTGGAAGTAGTGCGCTCAGTTAGTCCGACATTGCAAGCGCCGATCATCCTGTTCACGTACTACAACCCGATTTTGAATCGCGGCATTGAGACATACTTGCAGCAAATTTCGGCGGCTGGAGTGCGGGGGTTAGTCGTGCCCGATTTGCCGTTGGAAGAGGCAGAAACGTTGCTGAAACCAGCGGCAGAGTTTGGTATTGATGTGACGCTGCTGATCGCGCCGACCAGCCCGAAGGAGCGTATTTTGGCGATCGCAGAGCAGTCGCAGGGCTTTATTTACCTGGTGAGCACTACAGGCGTAACGGGTATGCGAACGCAGGTGCAGTCACGAGTGAAAGATTTGCTCTTAGAGCTACGCACGGTTACAGACAAGCCGATCGGCGTAGGGTTTGGTATTTCGCAACCGGAACACGCTCGCCAGGTAATGGAATGGGGCGCAGATGCAGCGATCGTTGGTAGTGCCTTTGTCAAGCGGTTAGCAGATGGTTCACCAACAGAAGGGCTACAGGCGATCGAGACGTTTTGCCAAAGTTTGAAAGCTGCGATTGCGCCTGTGTAACCCTGCCCGTGTAATCGCCTAATTCGTGAGGATGGCTGCTGCTCAACATCTTTCTGGGAGCGCAGTCACTAATTTACAGTGCAGTATTAAGATTTTTACAAAAATATTAAGTTTTTTAACTTTCCTGCGGAGTTTATATTTTTCTGAAAGATTATAACTAGATTCAGTACGATTACTGACTTGAGTGTGTTCCTAGCCATATCCTGATCGTTCATGGTCAGTTGCTCAAGTAGGGGTGAGAATTCTGCTAATAAAGGGTTTAAGGCTTTTGTTGCTTTTGAACAATCCTGCTGTAGATTTGTTCATCAGGGGTTTGCATCGACGTTTCGCTTACATCAGTTCCGCAGGATTACTGAACTGAGTTTTCGCTAAGTGTGAGGAGTGCATTTTTTGAAGAAACTGCCAGGACTGGGGTCTCTCCACGTCTTAGCAGCTTGGGGATTGCTTGGAGGCATGATTGCCTTAGCTTTGCCTGTGGTTGCTGATGACGTTGTGATCACGAATACCGCTTCAGCTCGCTTTAAAGACAGACCGGGTGGCGCTGATCGGACTGCAAATTCTAATCCAACAACCCTTACAGCAGTACCAAGCCGATCGAGCCTAGAAATTATTAAGACTGCCGATCGTGCCGCTGCTGAACCGGGCGATACCGTTGTGTATCGCTTGCAAATCAAAAATACGGGTGCAACGACCGTATCGCCCCTGCAAGTGATAGATACCTTGCCGCTGGGGTTACAGTTTATTGCCAAATCGGTGAGTGGCTCGATCGGGACAGGTGGCAATGCAACACAGGTGGCAATTGCAGCGCCTACTGTCAGCGGTCGCACGATTACATTTACCTATCCCAGCCTTGCTCCGCAGCAAACACTGACGCTGGTATACGCAGCACTCCTTACGCCTGATGCTGTTCGGGGTACGGGCAGAAACCTTGCGGTAGCGCAGGGGCAAACGGCAACCATTCCTGTACAGAGCAATACTGCCAGCTACAGACTGCAAATTCGCCCTGGCATTCTGGCGGATTGCGGCACGGTGATTGGGCGTGTATTTGTTGATAAAAACTTTGATGGCGAGCAGCAGCCTGGAGAGCCGGGAGTTCCCAATGCGGTCATTTTTATGGATGACGGTAACCGCATCACAACCGATGCTGCTGGGCTGTTTTCACTGGCTTACGTGATTTCAGGCACCCGCACTGGCACGCTGGACTTGACGAGCCTGCCAGGTTACACCATTGCTCCTAACTTGTATCGCATTGAGGCAAATAGTCCATCCCGTCTGGTACGGTTAGCTTCCGGCTCAACCGTGCGGATGAATTTTGCTGTTACGCCTAGCTTTAAGGAAGGGGGACAGTAGGATGCAAAATTTAACTCTGGGTCTAGCATTACTGTCCTCGTTATTGGGTGCTGTTGCCACGATCGCGCCCGCCCATACTCTTGAACCAGACAGTCCTGTTCTAGCGAGTTCTGATGTAGTCAGTTTTACATCAACGAATCTTGATGCAGCCAGCACTGATCTAGCGCATCGCAAACCAGGCAGCACTCCAGCCAATGACGCACCCAGTCACGATCAACTGCTTGCCCAAACGTCTCCGCCACCTGAACCAGCACCAACTCCGATCGCCCCGGTCGTCCGCATTTTGGCACCGCAGACAACGACAATTGGAGAACGCTCGACCAACCTGATCGTGCAGTATCCAGCCACGACGAAGGTGCAGGTCACGGTGAACCAAACGCCGATCGACCCTGCCATTCAAACCCAGACACAGGCTGGTGCAGATGGTGTCACGCAAGTCTGGTACGACATTCCGCTACGGTTTGGTGAGAATACGCTGACGGTACAGCCGGAGGGTGGTACGCCAGTAAGTGTTGTGGTAACGGTGAAAGAAACAGCAGCCCGTCTAGAGTTTTTGCCGACCAGTGATCCGCGCGTTCCAGCCGATGGGCGATCGTCCGTCACGGTGGAAGGTCAGGTCGTAGACGAAGCTGGACAGGTGATTACTCAGGATGCGATCGTTACGCTCACTGCCAGTGCAGGCAAGTTTGTCGGTGTTGATCAAGATGCAGAGCGTTCTGGCTTTCAGGTGTTGGCGCAAGGCGGCAAATTTACTGCACAGCTTCAGTCCAATTTGGCACCCCAAAAAGTTCGTATCCGGGCGGCTGTTGCTTTACAGGAGGCGAAACTGCTCCAACCGGACGACTCCAACCGTCCCCTGCCACCGATCCAAAAGGCGAACGATGGGCGATCGCGGTCTGCCCCCGTCCTTACTCCTGCACCTCGGACACCGCTGCCGGGTCGTTCTGCCCAACTACCAGAACTCGAAGCCTATACGCAAGTTGAGTTCATCACCAATTTGCGCCCGTTCATTATGTCGGGTTCCATCAATTTGCGGCTGGGTGCACCGGGAACCGACTATTACGGCAGCTTCCGTGATTTTCTCAACCCCGATCGCCTGAATGACGGTTCGCCCCGGTTTGACTTTGGTGCCGCTGCCTTTGCTACCGGTCGCATTGGGGAATGGCTGTTTACGGGTGCATTCAATAGCCAGCGTCCGCTCAACCAAACGTGCGATGGCACCACTAATCTGTTTCGAAATACCCAGGCGTGCGATCAGGTTTATCCCGTTTACGGCGATAGCTCGACTACCGATTTTCTGGCTCCTTCAATCGATAGCCTGTATCTCAAGCTGGAGCGCACGTCTAAGGTGCCCCAAGCCGGATCAGACTTCTTTATGTGGGGCGATTACAGCACACCAGAACTGGCAACAGCATCGCAGTACTACACGGCAACCAACCGCCAACTGCACGGCTTCAAGGCAAACTACAATCTGGGCAATTTCCAACTGACGGGCTTCTACGCCGACAACTTGGAGGGCTTCCAGCGCGATTCGCTTATCCCCAACGGCACCAGTGGTTACTACTACCTCTCGCGGCGGTTGGTGAAGGCAGGCAGCGAACTGGTCTATCTGGAAACGGAGGAACTGGGTCGCCCCGGTACGCTGGTCGATCGCAAGCAACTGTTTCAGGGGCAAGACTACGAGTTTGACTACGATCGCGGCTCACTACTGTTCCGTCGCCCGGTTCAGACGACTGAGTTTGACCTGTTTGGACGGACGCTGGTACGCCGCATCGTGGTCACCTATCAGTATGAAGGCCTAGGGCAGGATACAAGCCTGTACGCTGGGCGGGTGCAGTACAACTTTGCTCGTACGCCAGGGGCAGAAAGCTGGGCAGCAGCCAGCTACCTAAACGAAGACCAGGGCGGCAATACCTTTGCGCTGTTTGGCTTGGATGCGCTGATTCCCTTAGGCAAAGATGCCAGATTAATTGCGGAGTATGCCCGATCGACCAACGATTCCGTTTTTCGCGGCACCATTCGCGGCAGTGCTTATCGGGTAGAACTTAACGGCAAACTCTCACCGAGCATTTTGGCACGCGCTTATTATCGATCGGTCGAAGAGAACTTTGCCAACGATGCAACCTTTAGCTTTGCACCGGGGCAGACCAACTACGGAGCAGAAGTGTCTGCCAAAGTAACACCCACAACCAGCCTGCTCTTTCAGGTCGATCGCGAAGTTAACTTTGGCATTGCCACAGCAGTACGCGGCTTCACGACCTCGACTGGTTTAACCGACCTGTTTAACCTCAGTCGAGACCCGCTTCCAGGTACGCGGGTCGATAACAGCTTGACCACCATTCGGCTGGGTGTGCTGCAAACGCTAGGCAAAGCAGAAGTGGGCGTTGATTTTATAAATCGCACTCGCGAGGATCGGATCGCTCCCGGTCTCTTAGATCAGGGCAGCAGCCAGTTAGTCTCTCGGTTGAACGTGCCGCTGGCAAAAACGCTCTTGTTTCGCGCCCAGAACGAAACCAACATCGCTACACCCGATCCGCTTTACCCCAATCGGACAACAGTGGCGCTTGATTGGGCAGTGATGCAAGGTGTAACGATGCGGCTGGCACAACAGTTTCTCAGTGAAACAAGCGTCTACCGTACCAACTCCATCACCAGCCTGGATACGATCGTTGATCAACGCCTGACGGAAAATACCACCTTCACCGGACGCTACTCCATCCTGACGGGTGTTAATGGGCTGACTAATCAGGGGGCGATCGGGCTGAATCACCGTATCAAAATCGCGCCTGGTCTACGGGCAAACCTTGGCTACGAGCGCATCTTTGGTGACATTTTCGCCTACACTGCCGCAGGACAACAGTTCGCCCAACCTGTCGCAGTGGGACAAAGCGCCGCCTCATTGGGCATTACAGGCGGTGACAGCTACAGCATTGGGCTGGAGTACACCGACAACCCTAACTTCAAAGCAACGGGACGTTATGAATACCGCACCTCCAAAGCAGGCAACAACACTGTCATCTCTGCCGGAGCTGCTGGTAAACTATCGCCAGCACTCACCGCACTCGCACGTTACGACCAGGGCAATTTTGCCAACCAACTGCTCGTCGGCTCTGGGTTAGGCGACACGATTAACCTCAAAGTGGGTCTGGCATACCGCGACCCCAGCAGCGATAAGTTCAATGCGCTGATGCGCTACGAATATCGCCAAAACCCCGCCTATACACCTGATACACTTCTGTTTGGCAGCGGCACGGGTTCGACAGTGAATCTGTTTGCGGCAGAAGCGATTTATGCACCCAACTACCGCTGGGAGTTTTACGGCAAATTTGCGCTGCGAAACACCAAATCCTACCTGGCAAAAGATCTGCTGGGCACCAACTCCATTACCCTGGCGCAGTTCCGCACGAGCTATCGCTTTGGCTATCGCTGGGATGTCGCGGGCGAAGTGCGCTGGATTGGGCAACCCGCCAGTGGCTATCAGGAGGTTGGCTTTGTCGCAGAACTTGGGTACTACGTCACGCCCAATTTGCGCGTAGCAGCAGGCTACAGTTTTGGCGATGCTCAGGATCGGGACTTTGGCGATCGCGATCGGGGCGGCTTCTTCGTTGGTCTTAGCCTGAAGCTGGATCAGCTCTCTGACATCTTTGGCTTTAAGCGCAACATCGCCCCGCCGCAGCAACAGGAGTCGATCGTTAAACCCATAGCAGGCGCTTCTGTGGCTCCAGAAGCAACGCTCAATGGAGGGCAAGGTCAATGAGCAAACTGTATCAGGGTGGTATGAATCAGCGGGCAGAAGGCAAAGGGCAGAAGGCAGAAGGCAGAAGGCAGAAGGCAGAAGACAAAGGGCAAAAGGTGAAAGGCAAAGGGCAAAAGGCAAAAGGCAGAAGGCTCTATCAGGTGCCGCTTTTGCTGGTGGTTCTGAGTGTTTTTGCAAGCGGTGTTGGGGTGGCGCAGACAGCAGATACAACGGCAGCGCAAGTTCTACGGGTGACGGTGAACAGTAACCAGGATGGAGCCGTGCAAGCAGATGAGGGCTTGACGCTGCGGGAGGCGATCGCGATCGTCAACGGCACGTTACCACTCGATCGCCTGTCGCCTGCTGAACAAGGGCAAGTAGAACCACTTACAGGTACTGCGTCATCGCAGATTGCCTTCCAACTGCCAGAGGGACAAACGACCATTCGCCTTGTGGATGTGTTGCCTGCACTCCAGCGTAACGGGTTGCTGCTTGACGGCACTACGCAACCAGGCTATCAAGCAGAGCGATCAGCGATTAATGAACTGCCAATGCCCGTTCCTGTGGTGACGGTCGCCCCAGCAGAGGGCAAAGAAGTCTTTCGGGGGCTAACCGTTGCCGCTGACAACATCACCATTCGCGGCTTGAGTCTTTATGGCTTCACCTCGACTCACCGCGAGACAGCCAGCACGCCCCCTGCGGATATTTTCATCACCCATCGCTTGCCCCCACCCGACATCAGCAAACAGCAAACCCCTGCTAACTTTGCGCCGTATTACAAAGATGATGTGCCTGCGCAGAATGTGGTGATTGAGAACAATTGGTTGGGCATTCCACCTTTGTCTGGAGCGTCGGGAGTCGGGAGTCGAGAGTCAGGAGCAACTCAAACGCCCCGCTCTGCCTTTGGTGTGTCGGTGTTCAATGGCGTTAATACCACCATTCGCCGTAACTGGATTGCGGATCACGACGGTAGTGCCATCATCACCTCGGTGAACGCACAAAATTTACAAGTCAGCGAGAACGTGCTTATTGGCAATGGCGTAGCAGGGATGCCGGATGCAATTCGGCTGGAAGGTACCGTCAACCAGTCGCAGATTACAGGCAATCTCATCTGTGCAAATGATGGCAGCGGTGTGTATCTCTTTAAACCCAGCGGTGCTGTGCAGATTAAAGACAACCAGATCATTTACAACGGTAGGCGTTTGCGGCGTGCAGCCATTTACCTGATGGGCAGTAATCATCAGGTGACGGGCAACCAGATTCGCTATCAGACAGGTCCCGGTGTCGTGGTCGCTGCTTATCCTACTAGTCACCAGAATCAGATTGAGACGAATCGGTTCTCCAATCTAGAAGGGTTAAGCATCGATCTAGTCACACGGCAAGGCACAGGCGGATCGCAGTACGCTGATCCAGTGGTGGAGCCAGGAA
Source organism: Phormidium sp. FACHB-592 (assembly GCF_014695795.1). Classification (NCBI taxonomy): domain Bacteria; kingdom Bacillati; phylum Cyanobacteriota; class Cyanophyceae; order Oscillatoriales; family Oscillatoriaceae; genus Phormidium; species Phormidium sp. FACHB-592. The sequence goes on along the minus strand of NZ_JACJOZ010000015.1, from coordinate 20,009 downwards.
CGGATGTGTCCGACTATCAGCGCGGCGATGGTGTCAACCCTCAGCGAGATACGTCTAATCGCCGCAAAGAAACCGGTAATGGGGCGATCGATGCGCCACGCTTTGCTAGCAAAGAGTTTTTTACGCTGGATGCAGCCGCTGCAAAACCATCGGTGCAGGTTTTTGGCAAGGCAGACCCCGGCTCCAAAATTGAGCTTTACCAGGTGTCTGGCAAGGATGATGGGTATGGCCCGTTGAGTGAACCGATCGCCACAACCGAAACTGACGCAAACGGCAACTTTAGCACCACAATCGCTGCTTCTGTGGGTGAGCAGATTAGTGCGATCGCCATTGACCCCCGCTACGGCTCCTCTGAGCCTGCCCGTCTTGCCGTTGTGCGTGCGATCGCTCCTGCTGTGTCTCCCGTGCCTGCTCCTCAGTCCCCTACGTCACCGCCCCGCTGTACAACCCCCGTTGCTCAACAGCCTCCCCCACAGCCTGAACCACCGCCGGACGTTGTGCGGCTCACGGTGCCCAAAAACATTCACTTTGCGCTCGACAAATCCACTATCAGTGCTGCAACGGCTAGAGTGCTTGATCGCATTGCTCAAGTCTTGGTCGAGAACCCGTACATTCTCGTGACGATTGAAGGGCATACTGACCCCCGTGCTACCGATATCTATAACCTGGCATTGGGCGAACGACGAGCCATCGCAGCGCGTAACTACCTGCTACGGCGTGGTATTGCACCCGAGCGTCTGACTATTCGATCGCTGGGCGAGCGCCAGCGGGTTGCTCCTGGCAGTACTCGACTGGATTATGCCCGCGATCGACGCGCTGAATTTATCTACCGCGATGTCAGAGACATTGAAGTAATCATCCAGGAACAAGATTTGCAGATCGAACCATGAGCCGATTACACCCTCAGTTGAAGTGCGATCGTATTAACCCCATTCGAGTATTTTTCCTGTGTGAGGCTTGATGAACCGTCCCCTTAAAAAAATCCTTGCCCTCTCCTCTGTCAGCCTGCTACTGGGCTCACAAGCGTTCTTGCCCACACTGCCAGCCCACGCACAATCGGCTGTTGGTCCCAATGGCTGTCCCGCAGGCACCCGCGAAGGGCAGCTCAATTTAATTAACAACGGCACCTTTACTGCTTCCCCTGGTGTCGTCGGTCCCCTTCCTCCTAATAATCCGGCTGGCTTTACTAGCAGTACGCCGTATCGCGGTGACGGAGTGTATCCCAGCGACAACGTAGGAGGGCTTTCCATTCAAAATGGACCGCTGACCGATCCAGCAACGCCTAGTGGGATTGTGAGTGGTCGTGGTGTTACGGCAGCAGAAGCGAGTCGGGCAGGTCTTGGCAATACTCCTATTAATACCTATCTCTATTCCAACCCCAATGCGAATGCAACCACGCCTGGGGTACCACAGTCAGCCTTTCCGAATCCAGTGGTTTGGCGACAGACCTTAACAACGCTACGCCCCAACACTACCTACAACTTCAAGGGGTTGTTCTTTAACCTGCTGGTAAATGTAGGACCACCAGGTAGTAACGGGGTGCCGCCAGAGATCCGCTTGCAGGTTAGTTCACCTGTAGACCCAACCGGCTTTATCCAGCCCACAACGCAGTTAAGAGTAGGCGATCCAGCTCAGGCTGTGCCAGGGTTTGAGGAGCTTCCCAATGTGCGACAGTCATGGATTCCCACTCAATTTGCCTTTACAACGGGTGCAACACCAAATCCAACGACGTTTCAAATTCTTGACGAGGCAAACGATACTTTTGGTGATGACTTTGGTTTTACCGCGCTAGGCGTGCGGGAATGCCTTCCCACGCTGGGTGTTTCCAAAAGTGTGGGAACTCCGGTGCTAAACGCTAACGGTACATATACCATTCCCTATACGGTGCTGGTGCGTAACTTTGCACCTGTTGGGCAGTCATCGTTTGACATCACTAATTTGCAGTTGACCGACAATCTGGCGCAAACATTTGCCAATGCAACACTTAATGGCGTTACGAGCATTCAAAGCCCAACGTTGACAGTAAACACTGCATTTAACGGCAGCAGCAACCAAAATCTTTTACAGGGCACAGATACGCTGCCCTCAGGCACCACTGCAACGATTACCTTTAGCGTTAATGTTACGCCTGGTACAGGAGCTAACGGTTTAGGTCCGTTCCCTAATACCACGACTGTAGCGGCAATCAGTCAGGGCGGTTCTCCACTCAGCGATCAGTCTAACGACGGTGCTAATGCCGATCCAGATGGAGATGGCAACCCAAACAACAACAACACACCAACTGTTGTTTCGCTGTCTCCAACTTCTGGTGGTGGTGGTAGCGGTGCCTTTCGCCTAGTGAAACGGATCACGAACGTAACTCGTAATGGCACATCGTTGAGCAGCATCAATTTTGGCACCTTTATTGATGCGCCTGGGGATGTTGATAATGCGCCTGGGTTCACGCAGCTTCAGCCAGGCGGCGCACCGATCGGGCAGATCAACCTTGATCCCGCTACCATTAAGCTCCAGAGTGGCGATGATGTGGAATATACGGTCTACTATCTTTCGGATGGTACGGCTCCGGCGATCGGCGTGAGTCTCTGCGACCCAATTCCCTTAAGCACAACGCTCATTGCTAATACCACGCAGGTGCAGCGCAATAACGGCGTGATCGCAGCTGGCGGTACTGTCTTTGCGCCATTGGCACCCCTGCCGGTTGGCAACTCCTGTACGGATGCCAGTAACCAAAATGGGACAGTCATTTTTGACCTGGGCGACATTCCCAATACAAGCGGCAATAACTTTGGCTTCGTGCGCTTCCGGGTCAGAGTCAATTAATAGTTATTGGTTGTTAGTTGTTAGTGCTTTAAGGGTTAATAGCCGTATAGAGTGCTGTATAGGCTTCGCTATCAAAGAAAAGCTTCAGCGTAACGCACTGTCTCTTTGGGCTAACCCAATGAGTCAATGCACATCAACACTGATGTCTAAAAACTAAAAACTTCCCAGCGTGTCCTACCGCTATCTGCTCTTTCATAAACCCTATGATGTGCTGTGTCAGTTTACTGATGATGGCTCGAATGGCGTGCGGCGTACCCTCAAAGACTACATTCCTGTAGCAGGTGTTTATCCGGTTGGGCGGCTCGATCGCGATAGTGAAGGCTTGCTGTTGTTGACCAATCATGGCTCACTACAACATCGCCTCAGCGATCCCAAATTTCGGCACCCGCGTACCTATTGGGTGCAGGTTGAACGTCTGCCCGATGACGCAGCTCTTAAACAACTGCGGCAGGGCGTGCTCATTCAGGGCATCAAAACCCGTCCTGCGATCGTCACCTTGCTAACCGAGGAACCAACTCTGTCACCGCGTGACCCACCCGTACGGTTTCGTAAAACAGTGCCGACTGCCTGGCTAGAGCTAACGCTGACCGAGGGGCGTAATCGGCAGGTACGACGCATGACAGCAGCGGTCAATTTTCCCACACTGCGACTAGTGCGGGTGGCGATCGCCCACCTTCAACTCGACGGACTCGCCCCCGGACAATGGCGCGATCTCACGTCCGCAGAACTCCGCCCACTGGAAGCCCTTTGTCAGTAGAATAGAAACCTATGGAACGCGAAGTAATTACTCTCCTGTCCCCACGAGAGATCGATAAAATGCGTCAGGCGGGACACCTGGCAGCACAACTACTGCATCACCTTTCGTCGCTGGTGCAGCCTGGTGTAAGCACTCTTGCACTTAATGACGAAGCCGAACGCTGGACGCAGGCGCATGGCGCAAAAAGTGCCCCATTAGGCTACAAAGGTTTCCCAAAATCCATTTGTACCAGCGTGAACGAAGTGGTTTGCCACGGCATTCCCAACGCCAAACAACTTTTGAAAGATGGCGACATTGTTAATATCGACGTGACGGTGATTTTGGATGGCTATCACGGCGATACCTCCAAAATGTTTTTTGTGGGAGAACCATCGCCGATCGCCCGTAAGCTAGTTGAAGTTACCGATGAATGCCGCCGACGCGGTATTGCAGCCGTGAAACCTGGTGCCAAGATTGGCGATATTGGCGCTGCTATTCAAGAGTATGCCGAAGGGCAAGGCTTCTCGGTCGTACAAGATTTTGTGGGGCATGGCATCAGCCGAGTGTTCCACACTGCGCCTCAGATTCCGCATTATGGCAAAGCCGGTACTGGCAAAAAGCTAAGACCCGGCATGGTGTTTACCATCGAGCCGATGATTAATGAAGGCACTTGGGAAGTCGAAGTTCTCGCTGATAAGTGGACGGCTGTCACACTCGATCGCAAACTCTCTGCCCAATGCGAACATACACTCGCCGTTACCGAAACAGGCGTGGAAATCCTCACTCCCTATCCCGGCGAAGAGACTTCAGAAGCATAGTTAACTGTATGAATCTGTCGCAACACTGGTAGAAATAACTGAGATGCACTGAGTTGGGCTGATGGTCAAAGTGGCAATTGATCAGATTTAACGCGATCCCTGAAAGATCTACAGCAAGTAGACGCTGGTTATTGTTCGATCTAAGACACCGATCGCGGAACTCAGGCTAATCGCCATAGCTAAACAACTTTGCCTCTCTGGTTTATGTGCAGGCGAGTTTACCGTTCCAGATGATTTCGATGCGCCTTTAAAGGAGTTTTGAGTGCCATCAACCCGACTCGTACAGCAAATGCAGTTCGTGATTGAGATCGATAAACTCAAGCAAGTGCTGCGGCAGACGTTGCTGACTGATGGCTCTCGACGCGAAAACAGTGCCGAACATTCCTGGCATATCGCACTGATGGCGATCGTCCTTGCCGAGTATGCTCCGGCTCCCCTCGATCTGCTACACGTTATTAAACTATTGCTGCTGCACGATCTGGTCGAGATTGATGCGGGCGATACCTTCTGCTATGACAATCAGGGCAACCAGAGCAAAGCCGCTCGGGAAACTCAAGCAGCCGATCGCCTGTTTGGCTTATTGCCGCTCGATCAGAGCAGTGAGTTTCGCGCTTTATGGGATGAGTTTGAAGCACAGGAAACGCCTGCGGCTAAATTTGCGGCTGCCCTTGATCGACTTCAGCCCATTCTTAACAACCAGCAAACAGGTGGCTATAGCTGGAAACTGCATGGTATCACGAGCGATCGCGTCTTGCAGCGCATGGCTCCTGTTCAAACAGGCGCACCAGAGTTATGGTCTGTAGTGCAGCAGGTAATTGAGGACTGCATCGCTGCTGGCTATCTAAAAGAACCCGCGTCGGAAGAAGAAGTCGCGATCGGTAATCTGGATGCGCCCGTAGCCTAAAAACTGACCGTACGGCTGCTCCCCAGTGGGAAATGCTGTCACGCCATACAGGTAAACACCACCCACGTCTGGGTTGCGCGTGGCGTACAGCCCAATCTTAACCTGGCTACCTGGTTCAATTGGTGGATTAAACGTCACAGTAATAGCGCGTGTTCTGGGATCTTCAGTTACGTCCTGGATTGAAAGTCTCGTTTGGCGATCGCCCAGTTTGCCCACTGCTTCTGTTTGCCGGACATCAAAGCGGGCACGAGAGGGTGCGGCTTCGGGTGCAATCATAACCCGTTGTAAGGATTCCCCCGCATTCTCAGGCACAGTCAGCGTAAAGTAGTAGGTCGAACCCCAAGAGTAAGCTGTCTTTTGCGTTGCCGTTGCACCCTCAAACCGTGGTGGCTGCACAAAATATGTTTTGCCATTTGCTAACTGCACCGCCTGCATCGGTAAGCCGATACCACCGCTTGCTGCTAGCACTAAGACTGCACTTAAGCACAATTTACCGATTTTCATCTCGTCTTCTTATCTTGATACTAGGTAGCAATCTCTACATCTACAGCCCATCCGTATGCCTGCACGCTGCCCAGCGATCGCATCCATCTACCCTGACGGAATCACTAAGAATCCTGACCACCATCGTAGATGGAGATGCGTCCGTAGCCCAGGAACTGTCCAGACGACTGATCGCCTGCTGGAAAAGCTGTAACGCCATAAAGGTAGGTGCCACCGAGATCGGGGTTGCGGTCAGCATAAAGTCCGATCGTCACCGTTTTGCCGACTGCGACTGCTGGGTCAAAGGTAATCGTAATCGCTTGCGTCTTAGAATCTTGTGTCACTGATTGAAGCGGTAGCTTGTTGCCTTCTCGCTCGAACGTGCCTTCAAACGCCTCTGTGCGATTGACATCAAACCGTGCACGATCGGGCGCTTCTTGAGGCGAGATCACCACTTTTTGCAATGACTCTCCCGCATTCTCAGGTAACGTCAGTGTGAAGTAGTATGTTGATCCCAGAAAACGAGCAACTTTTTGGGTCGCCACAGCACTCTCTAAACGCGGCGGCTGAACGAAATGGGTTGTGCCATTTGCTAGTTTGACTGCCTGCGCCGAAACACCGACTAGCGCGACAGTGCTAAGGGAAAGGGATAGTGCGGTTGCTAACTGTGATCGCCAGTTCATAGCCTGCATCCTGTGGTCTACACATCTGTTCTAGCAGGTTCAAACGGGAATTGCCGTCTCGCTTTTTGATGAAGTGATTGTGTGATGGTGACAACAAAAAAGCCAGGGCAAACCCTGGCTTCTCTAATAGTCTCTAACAGATTAAGTGGAAGCAGTTAGCGATCGACCGATCCCATCACCACGTCAACGCTACCCAGAATCGCAAAAATATCCGCGACCTTGTGCCCCGTTACCAGGCTGGGTAGAACCTGTAAGTTGTTGAAGTCACCAGGACGAATTTTCCACCGCCAGGGGAAGACAGTATCGTTGCCGATGATGAAGATGCCCATTTCACCCCGACCCGCTTCAATACGGACGTAATGTTCGCCTTTAGGAATTTTGAAGGTGGGCGCAATCTTTTTACCAATGTACTGGTAGTCAAAGCCATTCCATTCAGATTTGGGACCTGCTTCCATGCGCTTCGCTTCCAGGTTCTCGAAGGGACCACCTGGCAGACCCGCGATCGCCTGCTGAATAATCTTCACCGATTCGCGCATTTCTGCCATCCGCACTACGTAGCGTGCCAGACAGTCTCCCTCAGTTGCCCAGGCAACCTCCCAGTCAAAATCGTCATAGCATTCGTAGTGATCCACCTTCCGCAGATCCCACTGCACGCCAGAGGCTCTCAGCATGGGACCCGAACAGCCCCAGCTAATGGCTTCCTCACGAGTTAAAACACCGACCCCTTCCAGACGGCGACGGAAGATCGGATTGTTGGTGATTAGTCTTTCGTACTCATCAATAACGGGCATGAAGTACGTGCAGAAGTCTTCACACTTGTCTACCCAACCGTAGGGCACATCAGCAGCGATGCCACCAATGCGGAAGTAGTTGTGATTGACCATACGATAGCCAGTTGCCGCTTCGTACAAGTCAAGGATCATTTCACGATCGCGCAAGGTGTAGAAAAACGGCGTTTGTGCACCCAAATCCGCCACAAATGGACCCAGCCACAGCAAATGGTTTACCACTCGTGCCAGTTCCAGCATGATCACGCGGATGTAGCTGGCACGTTTGGGCACGGGCACGCCAGCTAATTTTTCCACTGCATTAACAGTGACAGCTTCGTTAAACATCCCGCCGTAGTAATCCCATCGGCTGGTGTAGGGGACGTACATGATGTTGGTACGGTTTTCGGCAATCTTCTCCATGCCCCGATGCAGGTAGCCCAGAACAGGCTCGCAGTCAATGACATTTTCACCATCTAACGTCACAACCAGTCGGAAACATCCGTGTGTCGCAGGATGGTGAGGACCCATGTTGATCACCATGGGTTCTGTCTTGGTCTCGATCATTGACATAGGTGAACAGTCTCCCTCTGAGCGGTTGGATTAGTTTTTAGTTTTTAGTTTTTGGTTGTTAGTGAAGAGGCGACCGAACAACTAACACCTAAGAACTAACAACTCATAACTGCGTTCTCTTTAGATTATACGGATTGATCGACGGCAGAAGTGTCGAAGCTGACGGCGATCGGTATCAGGCTTTGAAAGGAAAGCGATAGAGTAGGGTCGAACGACCCGATCGCATTCCTTCTTACCCTAGACCCGCTACATGGCACCTGTACAAGACCCACCCGACGACGCATCTACTTTGCCTGATCCATCCCCAGAAACGGCATTTGTACATATTCCTGTTTTGAGCCGTGAGGTGCTAGAGGGTTTGGCAGTGCGCTCAGGCGGGCATTACCTGGATGCAACCGTAGGTGGCGGTGGGCATAGCGCGTTGATTTTGGCTGCTGCACCGGATGTACGGGTGACGGCGATCGACCAGGATGAACAAGCGATCGCCGCAGCCCAGGCAAAATTGGTAGAGTTCAAAGATCGCGTGCAGTTTTACCGTACTAACTTTGCCGCGTTTCAACCAGGAGCACAACGTTTTGACGGAATTTTGGCGGATCTAGGCGTGAGTTCTGCACAGTTCGATATCCCCGATCGCGGCTTTAGCTTTCGCCATGCTGCCCCCCTCGATATGCGGATGGATCAGCAGCAAGACCTCACCGCCGCCGACTTAATTAACCATTGGGACGAAACGAAACTCGCTGATATCTTTTATACCTACGGCGAAGAGCGGCTTTCGCGACGGATTGCCCGCCGGATTGTCGAGCGGCGACCCTTTGAAACCACAACCGCTTTGGCAGAGGCGATCGCCTACTCCGTGCCCAAGTCCTACCGTTACGGACGCATCCATCCTGCTACTCGTGTCTTTCAGGCGTTACGCATTGCGGTCAATCAAGAACTGAGCGTTTTGGAGACGTTCATCGAGCGTGCTCCTCATTGGCTTAAACCAGACGGCAAAATTGCCATCATCAGTTTCCACAGCCTCGAAGACCGCATTGTCAAACATCGCTTTCGCGAGTCAGAGTTACTCAAAGTGCTGACCAAAAAGCCAATTCTGCCCCAGGAGGATGAAGTGGCAGAGAATGTGAGAGCGCGATCAGCAAAGCTACGTATCGCTGAACTATCTGTATAAAAAGTGGCTTTATAGAAAAGGGCTTTGAAGTCGAAATGTTGCCGTTGTGTTAACTAATATTAAGCTTTGAAACGCGAATTTTCAGCTTTTAGTTTTGTCGCTCTATTGTTGAGATAGAGCAGGTTTTAGGGCATCTCTATCTTTAGGGAGTAGTGTTTTTCTGAATGCTCTCCAGCTACGAGAAGGGATGTCTATCATAAATAAGGGGGCAATCATTTGACTGATCTGGCTCTCCCTCTAAAGCCATCTGGGCTTGCCGAGTGTCCTCGTATTGAAGCATCAGCCGTTTTTTGCCTTGCAGAAGTGGCAGTACCCCTCAAGCCACACCTCAAGTCAGAAAATGCAACCTTCGCCACACAGCACTTCAATCTCTAGGGTCAAAAATGAGCGTATTACGGTCTGTTGAAGAGGTAGCGAGACTTGAAGCTCTCTACCAATACAAAATTCTTGATACTGAACCGGAAACAGTCTTTGACGATATTGCGCGTCTTGCTGCCTATATTTGCGGCACGTCGATCGCGATCGTCAACCTTATTGATGAAAAGCGCCAATGGTTTAAGGCAAGGGTGGGGCTAAATGTTTCAGAGATGCCGCGCGATGTGGGTCTCTCCTATCTTTGCGTCGAGCATGGGGATGTTATTGTTGTGCCGGATACAGTAGCAGACCCTGTTCTTGCCAGTAATCCTTTAGTAACGTCGTATCCCTACATTCGTTTCTATGCGGGTATGCCGTTAAAAACACCAGAGGGACATACCATTGGAACGCTGTGTGTCATTGACGCTGTACCCAAGCAACTCGCTCCAGAACAGGTAGAGGCACTGCGAGCGTTGAGCCGCCAGGTAGTTGGTCAGCTAGAACTCAGACGAAATTTATTTAGCCTGTCGCGTACCACAACTCAATATCAGCAGGCAGAAGCCTCCCTTCGGCAGGCAGCAGCAGAGAACCTCAAATTGGCGCAGGCGATGGCATCGGTCTCAGATGGAGTGGTCATCACTGATCCGCACCAGGCTGATAACCCCATCATTTACTCTAACCTTGCGTTTTCTCGCATTACGGGTTACTCAGCTTCGGAAATTGTGGGTCGCAACTGCCGCTTTTTGCAGGGTGCTGGCACCGATCGCGCCGTTGTAGCAGATATTCGAGCCGCCATGGACGAACAGCGCGAGATTCAAACGACGCTGCTAAACTATCGCAAAGATGGCACACCCTTCTGGAATGAGTTAAAGCTTGCTCCTGTTCGATCTAAGCAAGGAGCGTTGCTCTATTTTGTCGGTATCCAGACCGATATTACCGATCGCAAGCTGGCAGAGGAAGAACGTACCCAATTTTTGGAGCGGGAACGGCTAGCCCGGGCAGAAGCCGAAGTTGCCAGAGAACGGATTACCAATATTCTGGAAAGTATCACCGATGCCTTTTTTGCGCTTGATGATGACTGGCGCTTTACCTACCTAAATCATCAAGGCGAACACTTGCTTCAGCGATCGAAAGCTGACTTGCTAGGCAAAAGCTTTTGGGATGAGTTTCCAGAAACGGTAAAAGCCAGTTTCTACGAGGAGTTCAAACGGGTTGTTTTAGAACAAGTCAGCGTCCAATTTGAGACGTTTTATCCGCCTCTCAATTCATGGTTTGCTGTCCATGCTTATCCTGCCAAAGCCGGACTATCCGTTTATTTTCAAGACATCACAGAGCGTAAGCAGCATGAAGTCGAACGGCAGCAAGCACAGTTAGCGCTGCAGGAAAGCCAACAACATCTCAAGCTGACCTTGCAAGCGGTAAAGCTTGGCTTCTGGCAATTGGACTTGCAGACCAATGAGCTTTCGGTGTCAAACCAGTGCAAAGCGAACTTTGGTCTTGCAGCGACAGCAAACTTTTCGTATCAAACCTTATTTGAGCGGATGCATCCGGATGATCGGGCACGGGTACGAGAGTCAGTCCAACAAGCTCTGGCAACCCTCTCCGATTACGAAGCCGAGTACCGCTGCGTGTGGCCCAATGGCAGCATTCACTGGATTTTGGCGTTTGGGCGACCCACCTACAACGGCGATGGTGTACTGATAGGGATGGATGGCATCACGCTTGATATCACCAGCCGTAAGCAGGCAGAACAAAAAATTCTTGAGCAGGCGGCGTTGCTCGATGTCGCCACTGATGCCATTTTTGTACGCAGCCTAGACCACCAGATTCTTTATTGGAACAAGGGTGCTGAACGGCTGTATGGTTGGCAGGCAGCCGAGGCATTGGGTAAGAATGCGATCGAGCTACTGCATCGAGACGACCTGACGCAACTGAACGAGGCGCTGAAAATTGTTGTTGCGCAGGGCGATTGGCAGGGAGAGTTGACTCAGGTTTCGAAAACTGGTCAAGCCATTACTATCGCCAGTCGCTGGACTCTCATGCTGGATGAAACGGGCGTGCCAAAAGCCATTCTGATTGTAAACACTGATATCACTGAGAAGAAACAGTTAGAAGCGCAGTTCCTACGCGTGCAACGGATGGAGAGTATTGGCACCCTGGCAAGTGGTATTGCCCACGACTTGAACAATATCTTGACTCCCATCTTGTCTTCGGCGCAATTGCTGCTAATGCAAAACACGCTGACAGACGATCGCAAGCAGCACTTTATGAAAACGATCGAATTAAGCGCCAAGCGGGGTGCCTCACTCGTTAAGCAAGTGCTGTCGTTTGCCCGTGGAGTAGAAGGAAAGCGAGCTGTTCTACAAGTACGTCATCTGATTTCAGAAATTCAGCACATCGCCTTTGAGACCTTTCCAAAGTCTATTGATCTGAGCGTTGATTCTGCCAATGATCTCTGGCTTGTTTCTGGCGATGCAACGCACTTGCACCAAGTCTTCATGAATCTCTGTGTCAACGCCCGTGATGCGATGCCTAATGGTGGCACGCTGAACATCGCCGCGAACAATTTCATGATTGATGAAAGCTTTGCTCGTATGCACATTGAAGCTCAGGTGGGTGCCCACATTCTCGTAACGGTTTCAGATACGGGCACGGGCATTCCCGCCGACGCGCTTGGTCGCATCTTTGAACCATTCTTCACCACTAAAGATCTAGGTAAAGGCACAGGTTTAGGGCTTTCAACCGTGCTTAGTATTGTCAAAAGTCATGGTGGTTTTATTGATGTGGTGAGCGAGATGGGACGGGGTACTCACTTTAAAGTGTATCTACCAGCCATCCCAGTGCACGAAGCGCCACCCGTGCAGGACAATGAATTGCCCCATGGGAAGGGTGAGTTGATTTTGGTCGTAGACGATGAAGCGATGATTCGCCAAACGACTCAAGCCTCGCTCGAAGCTTATAACTACCAGGTTTTAACTGCCAGCGATGGCATTGAGGCGATCGCGCTCTATGCTCAGCACAGAGATACGATCCGTTTAGTCTTGGTTGATATGATGATGCCGTCAATGGATGGCATGACAACGATTCGTACACTGCTGAAAATGAACCCTCAGGTAAAAACGCTAGCCCTGAGTGGCTTGCTCTCAAGTACCCAAATATCTGAACTGGAAGGCATTCATACGTCAACAGTACTATCCAAGCCCTTCACCACTAAAGAGCTTTTGGAAAACATTCATCAAGTGCTTGAGGCTCAAGCGGACATTGCTTGAAACGCTCGATCGCTCAACTATAGTTTTCACAGCGGCATTGCAGCACTTGCTGCTTGCTAGAGCTGTCCTGTGCCATCGCAACTTTTGAAGGCGTTAACGTTATGGCAAACCAAACGATCGAACTCGACGACCAACTGTACCGCTATTTGCAGTCTGTCTCCTTGCAGGAACCAGCCATCCTCACGCAGCTACGGCAGGAAACGGCGCAACAATCCATGAGCCAGATGCAGATTGCACCAGAGCAAGGACAGTTTATGGCGCTGTTGGTGCAATTGATGGGCGCAAAGAAAACGCTGGAAGTTGGAGTTTTTACAGGCTACAGTGCGCTGGTCGTTGCGCTGGCGTTGCCACCCGATGGCAAAGTAGTTGCCTGTGATGTCAGTGAAGAATACACCACGATCGCTCGTCGCTATTGGCAGCAAGCAGGTGTAGCAGACAAAATTGACCTTCACCTTGCCCCTGCTCTAGAGACGTTAGATCAACTGCTGGCAGCAGGGCAGGCAGGCACCTTTGACTTTGCGTTTATTGATGCCGACAAAAGTAACTACGATGGCTACTACGAGCGATCGCTCCAACTAGTGCGATCGGGGGGACTGGTAGCGATCGATAACGTCCTCTGGTCTGGACGTGTGGTTGATCCTCAGGTGCAAGACAACCGCACTAACAGCATTCGCGCTTTTAACCAGAAAGTACACGAAGATGAGCGAGTAAGCCTTAGCATGGTGCCGATCGGCGATGGTCTAACGCTGGCACGAAAGCATTAGGCAATTTGGTTTAAGATGCTGGTTTCGTCTGTAGAGACGCTACCTGTAACGTCCCTACAGAAAGGTCTTCTCGACGGTCTCGCTTGACCTCTGTCAGTTGGTCAACGCAATAAGGGCAGGCAATGCCGTCTTCGTAAGCTGGAGAAGCCTTATCCGCCTCAGAGATGGGATGTCCACAGCTACGGCACATGGCATAAGTTCCGGGTACCAAACCATGCTGCACGGCAACCCGTTGATCGAAGACAAAGCATTCGCCTTCCCATAAGCTTTCGTCGGGCGGCACTTCCTCCAAATATTTTAGAATGCCGCCTTGGAGGTGGTAGACTTCCTCGAAGCCTTGCGCCAGCATGAATGCAGACGCTTTTTCGCACCGAATGCCACCTGTGCAAAAGAGCGCCACTTTTTTCTGCTTTGCCGGATCAAGGTGCGTGCGAACGTAGTCTGGAAACTGGCGAAACGATCGCGTGTGTGGGTTCTCTGCGTCCCGAAAGCTACCGATGCTGACTTCGTACTCGTTACGAGTGTCAATGACGGTCACGTCAGGATCAGAAATGACTGCGTTCCAGTCATGAGGGTCAATATAAGTACCGACTTGAGCATTGGGATCTGCTTCAGGTACGCCGATCGTGACGATTTCTGCTTTCAGGCGAACTTTCATGCGGTCGAACGGTTGCACATCAGCAAACGATTCTTTGTGCTCCAAATCGGTGAGTTGGGGATCGCTACGTAAAAAAGACAGCACCGCATCGATCGCCTCTCGTGCTCCCGCGATCGTGCCGTTGATCCCTTCTTCTGCCAGTAAGATCGTGCCCTTCACGTCCTGCGACTGGCACTGCAACAGCAATGGCGACTGCTTTTCGGCAGCATCCAGAAGCCTGACAAATTTGTAAAACGTAGCAACAACCAATGTCATGTCTTTGTCAACCACAGCGCCGAAAAATCTAAAAGTGTCTGAATTCCTTGTGAGAAAGCCAGGATCAGACCGATGGCGAAAATCTTTCAGCCAGTTTCGATATTCTAGTGAAAACGATCGTATTGTGTAAGCGCTAGAACTTAGTGATATGACTTAAGCAAGCTATATAAAGAGTTTGTTATGCGTCGCTCTAGCTACTGCTAACGATGGAGATTTGGCAGCAGTGCCGAAAGAAGAACCATTGACGCTTATAACTAAATGAGGAAATGAGGAGAATTCTAGATGAATAATCAAATTCAATCGCAAGCTGCAAGAGTTTGGGGCATTATCAAAGATCCAGCAACAGGCGAAACTTATACTCAAACGGCTACCACAACCTGGCTCATCTTAAAAGAAACAGGCTATCTGCTTTGGCTCGTCGTTTGCCTAACGCTGGTGTTTGGCGACTGGCTGTGGCGCACTGGCTACCGCACTGGCTGGAGCACCCGCGAATGGATCAACAATTTTGAAAAACCGGACACTGAGCGCGTGGCACAAGATGCAGGTCAAGGGTTGCTAGAAGCCAGTAAAGCAGCTTTTTCTAACGCAATCGCTACAGCTAAGAGTCAGCTCGGCATTGAAGACAAGGCAGAACCGCTCTTCGCAGGCGCGCCATCCGCTTCAACGCCACCACCCACACCCACGCCTACACCTGCACCCACACCGACACCGGAGCCTCCGTTTAAACCCTCAACGCCCCCAGCCCCAAACACAGAGGAGTTAGATTCTGATTAGTCTGTCTTCGTTAGATTCTGATTAGGCAGCTACGTGCCCTGCCTTACCTACGCCAGCTAGATGGATGCGATAGACTAGCACTTCAGAAACGATTGTGAGGTCAAAAAGAATGGGGGCACGTGCTGCAAAGGCTAGCTTGAAAACGGACGCGACCGATACAGCCGATCGACAGGCGGCAAAAGCAGCGCTTCAAGCAAATAACGGGATCAAAGAGACAGCGGTGAACCCCTCGACTAATGGCTGGTCGATCGAGAAAAGTGAGGAACTCTACCGTATTACAGGGTGGGGCGAACCATATTTTTCGATCAATGCGGCTGGACACGTTACCGTCTCTCCCGAAGGCGATCGCGGCGGCTCCCTTGACCTGTTTGACCTCGTTAATGCCCTCAAGCAGCGAAACCTGGGGCTGCCGCTACTGATTCGCTTCTCCGACATTTTGGAGGACCGCATTGAACGGTTGAATGCTGCCTTTGCAAAAGCGATCGCCCGCTACAACTATCCTGGCGTGTATCGTGGTGTGTTTCCCGTCAAGTGCAACCAGCAGCGGCACTTAGTCGAAGCGCTCGTTCGGTTTGGCAAACCGCATCAGTTTGGCTTAGAGGCAGGGTCGAAACCTGAACTCATGATTGCGCTGGCAACGTTGAAAACTCCCGGTGCGCTGCTGATCTGCAATGGTTACAAAGACCGGGAATACATTGAAATGGCAATTCTGGCACAGCAGTTGGGACAAATTCCCATCATTGTGCTGGAGCAAGTTGAAGAAGTGCCGTTAGTGATCGAAGCGGGTCGCAAGTTGGGTATTCGTCCCATTTTGGGCGTACGCGCCAAGCTAAGCAGCAAGGGTGTTGGACGTTGGGGCACATCAGCCGGCGATCGTGCCAAGTTTGGCTTGACCGTTCCCGAAATTCTCAGCACAGTGGAGCAGCTCAGCGCGGCGAATATGCTGGACTCGCTGCAACTGCTGCATTACCATATCGGTTCGCAAATTTCCTCGATCGCCGTTGTTAAAACTGCCATTCAAGAAGCCAGCCAGATCTATGTGGAACTGGCAAAGCTTGGCGCAAACATGAAATATCTAGACGTTGGCGGCGGCTTAGGCGTAGATTACGACGGCTCCAAAACTAATTTCTACGCCTCCAAAAACTACAATGTCCAGAACTACGCTAACGACGTAATTGCTGAAGTGAAGGAAGCCTGCGACGAGCGCAAGTTGCCCGTACCCACGTTAGTAAGCGAAAGCGGACGCGCGATCGCCTCGCACCAATCCGTCCTTGTGTTTGATGTCCTTAGCACCAGTGAAGTACCCTCCGGTGTGCCCGACCCCGTTCAGGAAACGGAACATCTCATCATCCGCAACCTGTACGAAACCTACGAATCCATCACTGTCGAAAACTACCAGGAGGCATACCACGACGCGACCCAGTTCAAAGAAGAAGCCATTAGCCTCTTTAACTTTGGTTACGTCAGCCTACCCGAACGCGCCAGAGCCGAACGCCTCTACTGGCTGTGCTGCGAGAAGATTCTGGTGATTGCCCGTCAGCAAGAATACGTCCCAGATGACCTGGAAGATCTAGAAAAGATCATGGCATCGATCTACTACATCAACCTCTCGGTGTTTCAATCGGCACCGGATAGCTGGGCGATCGACCAACTCTTCCCCATTATGCCCATCCATCGTTTGGACGAAGAACCCACAAAACGCGCTACTCTTGCTGACCTCACCTGCGATAGCGACGGTAAAATCGACCAATTCATTGACCTGAAGGATGTGAAACCCGTGTTGGAGTTGCATCCGCTGAGAAAGAATGAAGGCAAAGGGCAGAAGGCAGAGGCTACTCCTCACTCTCACGAACCCTACTACCTGGCAATGTTCCTCGGCGGTGCCTACCAGGAAATCATGGGCAATCTGCACAACCTATTTGGCGATACGAATGCGGTTCACATTCATCTCACGCCTAAAGGCTACGAAATTGAACACGTTGTTAAAGGCGACACGATGACAGAAGTGCTGGGCTATGTCCAGTACGACTCTGAAGACCTGATCGAAAGCATTCGTCAGCAAACCGAACTAGCATTGCAAGAAAAACGCATCACGCTGCAAGAGTCTCAACTGCTGCTGCAAAACTACGAGCGTAGCTTGAGCCGCTATACCTATCTCTCTGCATAGGTTTTAGCCCAACCACTGTACACTTCTGGCAGGCAACTGAGGCGATCGGCGCACGTCATTTTTGGATCATTCTCATGACTAGCAATACGCAACCTCCATCCACTGACAAGCTCGACATCCTGATTGACCAGGTTGGGTACTTCACTGAGGGCTTAACAGAACTCAGGATCTTAGTGCAAGCCCAGGCAGAAACCGCCCAAAAGCAACTTGAGGCGATCGACAAACAGGGCGAACGTATCGAGCAACTGGCAAAAAGCTCTGAAGAGCAGCGCCGTAGTATAGATCGCATCGCCGCCGCTATGGAAGCAAGCAACCGTAGCCAATCAGAGGCGATTAACCGTCTGGCAGCTATTGTCGATCGGCTGCTGCCACCACAGCCTTAGTAAGGATTCCGGCTGGCTTAGGCGATCGCATCTCTCTGAATACCTCTGCGATATCACAACGTGAAGAACGCAACAACTGCTCATTGCGCTTGTGATGTCAACCGCCCGCTCGTCTTTCTCACTCACGCGGTTGACGGCTCAGAAGTTCAATAATTGCTGCGTGATCTTTGCCTGGATGGTGCCCTTCGGCTTGACCTCGTCGAGCGTAGTCCAATGCGTCATCAAACTCATCACCATGAGTACGCTGGAAGGGATCTGCCCCTGCTGTCAGTAAGCGCTCTACCACATCTAGATAGCCTGCATAGGATGCCTTAGCGATCGGGTAGCCCCAGTTTTCCAGCCTAAATTGACATTAGCTCCGGCTTGGAGCAGGCGATCGACAATAGCTAAGTTCCCTTTACCCGCCGCTGCAACCAATGCGTTGCCGTCCTTATAATTCACGTTTGCACCTGACTGCAATAATTCCTCTAGCTTCGTTAAATCGCCTGTGTAAGCAGCATCCACTAAAGCAACATCATTTAGCCCTTCTTCAGATGCGCCAGCTTTACGTAGTAGCTGTTGTATTGCCCAGTTTCCTAGCATCATGGCAGTGTTGTCTTCGTTATCGCGTAAGTTGACATCAGCACCCGCCTCAATTAATGCCTTCACTGCGTCAGTGTTACTGCCAGCCATAATGAGTGCAGTTTGCCCTTTGTCATTCTGGGCATTTACGTTGCCTCCCCGTTCGACAAGAAACCGAATCACCTCAGCCCGGTTTGAGGCAAAGAAACTGCTGGCAATGTACATCAAAGCCGTTGTGCCTTCTTCAAACTCTTCGTCGCTGCCAAGGTTAGGATCAGCTCCAGCCTCTAGCAGTGCGTCTATTACGCTTGTGTGACCATACATCGCAGCCAACATCAGTGGACTTTTGCCACATTCGGTAATGGCATTGGGGTCTGTGCCTTCTGCTAGCAGTTGCTGCACTTTGGTTAATTTGCCAAACAGGGCGGCATCCCCCAGTTTCTCAGCCAATTTATTAGCTTCACGAGCTTTGCGTTTGATTGCTTTGGCAATGTCCTTTTGACCGTGCTTATCCGCATGGCGGCGGGTTTCCTCGTCCACAAGAGGATAAAGGTACTCGTAAACAGCTTGATGAGCGTTTCGAGCCGCACTCATAATGGCTGTATCGCCTTGGCTCCAGGCATTAATATCAGCGCCATTAGTAATAAGGAGTTTTACCATGTCTAAATTGCCGTGCCATACCGCGTGCATAATGGCGCGATCGTCATCCTCCATCCCTGTATTTGGATCTGCGCCTGCTTCTAATAGCATTTGCAAGATGGGCAGATTATTTTTCTCGATCGCTACTGTCAAGCCTGTCCAACTGAGATCACCTCCTTCTGGGGAAGCGCCAGCGTTCAGCAGCTGTTTGACCAGATCGGGGCGATCTTGCTTAATTGCCATCCCCAGCGGACGAGCATCCACAGAAAAGTCGAGTTTATCCAGATTGGCTCCTGCGGCAATCAAGGTTTGAATCATCATCGGATCGCCCTGATAAACGGCTGCTACGAGTGGAACTTCTGTATCCCAACTACTAGGATTTAGTTCTGCACCTGCTTCTAGCAACCGCTCAACCTGAGCAAGGTCATCTTGAAGAATGGCTCGAATTAGCGGCGATACGTTGTCTTCGTCGTATTCAATGCGATCGTCGTCAAGCTCTTCATCGTCGTCATCGTTGTCTTCATCATCTTCGTCCGCCTCGTCCGCATCATCCCCCATCATTCGAGCCACACTTGCCTGGGCAAAGCCACCCGCGAATTGGCACCAGCCGTGCCCCACGTTGGACTCCTGACGGGTCGTGTATTCATCTACCATTTGAGCGATTGCCAACAGGTCTACAAAGATCGCTTGTGCCGCTCCACACCGCTGCTCAAAATCTTGTACAAACGTCAAATGCTGTGCCAATAGTTCTATAGCATTGAAGCCAGGAAAGGAAAGCCGAAAGAGCTTCTGTTCGTCGTAGGCGTTGTGCAGAACTTGCACGGTTGTTGTTGTGAGAAAGCTCTCGTCTAGAAATTTAGAAACGCAATCAATCCCACTTAAACCCGATTCTGTCGCCATGACTGAGACGGCGATACGTTGATCGGGCGTGGCATAGGCATACACTTCTATCTGAGAAAATTGGGAGCAAGTGAGTTTGCCTAAATACGCTAAACCTTGACTCAGAAGCAGTTGCCCAACCTCATGAAGGCTGGAATGCACATCGGCGGGTAAGCCTTCATATTCTGTGCCGAAGTAGGTTCCAGCTTGACCGCTGAAAAGTAAGAAACTGTTTGTAAATGTATGTGAAGTAGAAGACAACTACGGTCACAAAGGCGCGATACCAGAAGAGTGACATCTACATGGCTTGAGGATATGAGTCAGCCTTACTACGACAGTGACCTGACCGATGAG
>NZ_JACJOZ010000014.1:0-90761 GCF_014695795.1 Phormidium sp. FACHB-592 | reverse complement strand
TCACTTCGCTCAAACTCAGGCGGGAATGGCTCCGGCGTTCACCAGGCATGGAAGGCAACTGCACTTGGTGTTGCCAACCGTGCTCAAAGTGCTGATAAAAATCGTCCAGTTCACAAAAAAGGTGTGCAATATCCAGACGCGATACGATGGTTTCCATAGCTGAGACCGTTACTTCAAAACCAGTCTCAGCTTTTCTTGTGTCAATTTCTGTTCGTCGAACTCACGTTAAAGAACAAAAGCTAGACAAGCGTTTGCGAATGCGGCTTTTCAGCCAAGCCCAACACTTCTCAATGCGATTGAAATCTGGAGAATTAGCAGGAAGATACAACAAACGGCACCCAACCGCCTCGATGAGTTGAGCAATTCGTCCAGCATGATGAAACGTTGCATTATCTAGAATCAAAACCTTTCCAGGCTTCAGCGTTGGCAGTAAACACGTTTCTAGCCAGGTCTCAAACACAACTCGATTGCAAGAGCCATTGACTGTAAAGGCTGCTCTTAACTGCTGCTCACAGTCAGCAGCGACCATATTGACTCGTTCACCTCGCCGTCCAGACTTGAAGGCTTCAAATCGCACTTCGCGTTCACACCAGCCATAGCCATTATCCTCTCGTTGGTCCATCCCCGATTCATCAAGCTATACTCGGTCCTCAACCGGAACCTGTGCAAGTTCTTCTAGGAACGCCGCTCGTTTTTGCTTATCGCGTTCTCGATAACCATAAATCTTTTTTTTCGACTCAAACCCAGTTTCTGTAGCGCTCTTGAAAGCGTGCGAACACTAACGGGCTCTTGCCACAACTGTGCCATCTGCTCTTGGGTTTGGCCACCATGCTGCTTGGCAAACTGGGCGAACTTATTCCAATCTGTGATTTTGCTGTTCGTTCGATGCGGTCGAGTGGTTTTGGCTTGGTAATCTCCAGTCTCGTTCTGGCGCTTCAGCCACAGGTTAATTGTGTTGCGGCTAAGCCCAAATACTTGAGTCGCTTCACTCTTCTTCATACCAGCTCATTGGATGGCGTTGAGCACCTTTTGACGCAAGTCATAACTGTAAGCTTGTGCCCTAAACACACTCAGCACTTCTAGCGGGAGAATAGCTCTTAGCCTATGTCCTAACTGTATTGGCAATAGCTATACTTTCCGAGCGGTGCCTCTGGCTTTCCAAAACTCAACACGTTCTTGGTTTGCCTTCTCGAGCTTCGCTTGTCTCAAATTTTCGTTGAACACCGCTGCAAGCTGCTGACTCACGAAGCGGTTGTAGTTACCGCCCATGCTCTGCACGTCCTAGACTTAGCGGCTGAAATCATTGAAGGGGCAATTCAAATTGGCATAGGCAAGTTTACTACAGAGGAGGAAATAAAAGAAGCAGCTTCAGTTTTAGCTGATGCTGTTGCTAGGGTTAGCAAAGTTCTATGCTCATAAGCTCAACAGCATACTCCTGAAGCTTTTCAAGCACTTGGCTATAATAAGCTGTGTCTTGTGGCAAGGGTATGGTTCCAATTTTGTCTCTTGGCAAAACTATGGTTCCAAAGGCTGAAAACTATAGCCCATCTCGTAACCAGAGAATGCCTATTTCGGGATTGTCAACGGCAAAGCTATGGTTCTATCGTTGGCAAAACTATGGGTTTAGTCACAAAGGTCAATGTTGCCTCTACCAGCGGCATTAGGGGCAAATTTTGCTGGCGCAGTGACCGAAGTCATGCAACAGAAGTTAGCAGGACTGTGAGACGAATATATCGAGCCACTTATGCAAGCGTTGGTGGTGCCATAGAAACTCCTTCGACACCAGTAGGCTAGAAACGTTCACTTTTTGTTCAATGGTGCTTCCTTCATGCAAAAGACCCATGCCTTCGCGATCCTTGTCCCCGTTCCAGAGGAGCATTTGCTTTCAGGACTGGAAACGATCGCGGCTCAACTCGATGCCGATGATCTGCCACCGAATCATGTGCCCAAAGTTGCCTTTGGCAGCATGGACTTTGAAGTTTTTGGAGCAGCCGAAAAGCTGAGAAGTGGTCAGGCGGTCGAGGTCTTGATCTATGCCTCTCATGCCAAAGGCGACCAACCCTTGAACCCACAGGTGACTTGGCGCGGGCTTTACGTGGGGTCTGTGGGATCTCGTCGCGGTCGCTATCCCGGTAAAGCGATGTATCGGCCCAAATCGACTGCCACTGATAGTCCTACTTGGGCTGTGTTTTGGGAAGTTCAAGGGTTAGAACCGCTGAAAATGCCGCTGTCGATCGGCAGCTTGCGAGGGAAAGATAAGAAGACAAATTATCAGGCTCGGTTCCTTCCAGACGGTCCCGTCTTGATTGAATTTCCTTGATCGCGGTAGTGAGCAGACCTCAAGCACACCAAAAAACAATCATGAAAATCGCGACCTACAATCTTCGGTGTGGCGGCAAAGCCAACCAGCGTGTTCACTGGACTCAGCTTTTTGAGGTGGCAAACCCAGACATCTTTCTGGTGCAAGAGACCTGCTCCCCTGAACAATACGTAACCAGCCGCTTTTGGGAGGCTCATCAACAGCAGGTGCAGTGGGCAAAGGTGGTGACTAATGCGTGGGGCAGTGCCGTGTTCGTACGATCGGGCACCGTTAACCGCATTCCCGTACCGAATTTTGAGGGGTGCGTTGTGGGTGTGGAAGTGGAGGGCTTTGCCTGGTCAGCGAACCAGAGACGAAAGCTATCTTCAGCCTTCATGCGCCAGTACCGTATAAACCTTCGGTCAATCGAATACTTGATTGGATTGGCAGTCTGCCTGATGACAGTGATCTGATCATTAGAGGTGACTTTAACCTGACGGTGGGTGTGCGTCACCCTGATGAAAAGCAGCAAACTCAGGATTTGTGGTTGCTGGAGCGCCTGCGAAAAGAGTTTGGCTTGATGAACTGTTGGCAAGCCGCGACCCCAACCGCAATTTGCCTCAGACGTTGCGCTGGTGCCGGGATAAAGCAACCCCTTATCACTGTGATAGCATCTTTGTGCCGGCCCTGGTACCGCTATCTGAATCACTGTGAGGTGCTGGCTTCACCTCTGTCAACTATGGGATTGATGAGGCTTCTGAAGACTGATTCAGCCCAAAGCAGCATTAGAAATCGAGGCAATCTGAGTCAGTGTTTTGTGCAGTACAGCCATTGCCAGGTATTGAGTTAGTAATAGGCTCTCAGATCTACGATTAACCTAAGTTCAGGTTAAGTCAAAGGCTAAAACCCCTGCTAAGACTAGCTTGAGTCGAGTAAACAGTCAGTCACTTTTTCTCAATAGGACTGCTACTGCAAGTATTTGCAACTGTGGAGCTTACTGACAAGAACTTGACCGAGAGCGTGGTGGCAAGTTACGGAAAACCAGGGCTTCAGGCGATTCCTTATCCCGGACTGATGTTAACTAACGTGAGTTCGGGATAAAAGAGCCTGAAGCCCTGATTTTTCGTACTGCACCGTTTAGAAATTCCCGAATTGGCGGTTTGAGGGCAAAAAATGGTGTTTTTAGCTGTAGTTCTCAGGGTGAGATGTTGATAAAAGCCCTGTTGAACAAAGTTTTCAGCTTTCGGGCTTAACCCGAACTCACGTTAACTAAATTGAGCTAAAGCTGGTCGTTTGTTCTTCAACAGTTTTTGCGACAGAGCTAGCTTGGTTGGATAGGCGGTTGAGGGCAGCAACTAGCCCAGCAATCAGGGGCTTCTACCCTTGATTCGAGTCGTGAGAGCTAACAATTTCGTCTCTAGGGTAGGCATCTTTACCGCGAAGTCAACTAGGCTGAAACCAAACCCAGCTTGAGAGCCTGCAACGCTGCTTGAGTCCGACTAGAAACTTGCATCTTCTCAAAGATTGTAGTCAGATACGCTTTTACTGTACCGACAGTAATGTTCAGCTTTTGAGCGATCGCTTCATTCGATGCACCTTGTACTAGCCAATGCAAAACTTCGCGTTCGCGTTCAGTCAGGTGAATGGTTTGAGTACCTGACATAGAACGCCCTCCAGCAAAATGAAAGAGATGGAAAAAGCTTGTTGCGACCTCGGGTGATAGGTAGATCTGATTTTGCATCACAACCTGTATAGCTTCGAGCAACTGTGTCGAGAGATTGTGTTTAAACAAGTAGCCTTTAGCCCCTGCTTGCATCGCTCTGTAAACCCATTCGCCCTCTTGATGCGCTGACAGCACTAGCACATGACTGGTCTTAGAATGCGATCGCAACTGCTGCAACACTTCAATACCGCTGCTTTGTCCCAGATCCATATCCAGCAAGATCAGCATCGGCGATTGCTGAATCGCGTGTTCGATCGCTTGTTCTAACGATGTGGCTTGACCAACCACCTGAAATTGCAGCGTACTCGTTGTGCTGTAAAACGCCAACAGGCTGCTCAACCCCTTACAGAAGGCGAAACAATCGTCGACTAACAACGTAGAGATGGGGTGAGTTAGTGGGGGAGCCAGGGTAGTCAATGGATACATAGCTACAGCTAAAACAATTATTAAGTAGATGAACTTGCTAGGGAGCTGAACGAATCAACAGGGTAAGCAAAAGAAAGAGATGTTAGTTACTGGTGGCGACTGAGGCAATGTTAGTTTGCAGAAAGAACCGGTGAGGCAGCGAAAAATTAGTCTCACTTTAAGGGACGCTACTAACCGTTTGAGGCAACGTGATACAAAATTGGGCACCAGCGTCGGCTAAATTTTCAGCCCATAAACTACCTCGGTGCTCTAAGACAATTTGCTTAGCGATCGATAACCCTAGTCCTGTACCACCGGGGCGGCGGGAATAAAACGGTGTTCCGAGCGATCGCAAATCCTCCACCGACAGCCCAGGACCACTATCACTCACCTTAATGACGACCTCCCTTTGAAAACCTTGCCACTCCCAGGTAATTTGTCCAGCGATGGGGCTAAAAGCGATCGCATTATGGAGCAAATTTTGCAACACCTGTCTCATTTGCCACTCGTTCACCTGAAGCCATAGCGGTTGGGAGCCATAGACCACGGTTAGCTGTTTTTCTGCAATCCAGGGCTGCAATTCTTGACAACATTGCGCCACGAGTTGCCGCAGATCGTAGTGACCTAGACAACTTGTGGTTGCAGCGTCATCAGTCAAGTGGTTGAGGCTGACATGCATACTTTCAGCGGTGCTGTGCAGACTCTTTAGCCACTCCGAAGTTTGCGGCTCTACTGCCGCAGTTTTGAGTAAATCAGCGTATAGCAAGATAAGAGATAACGGCGTTTGAAGCTGATGACGGGTACGCTGTAATGCCTTCTGTGCGTTGAAACCGTAAAGCTCCTGGCGATCGAGGTGCTGCTGCGATCGCGCAAATAGCGTCATGCCATATCGTTGATGCTCAGAGAGGGGAACCCGACTCCAGCACAGCAGATAACAGAGTATGTCAGGCGTTCTTGTACAAAGACAGCCGTATAGATAATAGGAATCAGAAACCTGTGGGTTTTCGATCGCTACAATGTCAAATAATTCTGCCTCAGAGAGGTACGTCCACTTGATCAGTGCTTCTAGCGGCATCGCTCCTAATGCAGACGGCTCGCTCCTATAAACTGCCTGACGAGGTTGGTGATGAGGGGAACCAGACAAAATGCCACTACCGACAAACTTAAACTGATGCACAAACTCCTTAAGCGATGTTTGCCAAACGGTTTGGTACACATTGTCCCCTAGCCAACCCTGATCAGGAGCGACTGGGAGTGGAATAGCCATTTGAACGTCCCTCATGCTCAAAATCTGCCATAAGTATGAGTTAACTTTAGCCACTATGCAGTGTGATTGACCCTTTTTATTTTTTACTTAGATTTTATTTACAGTTAGGAAGATTAGTAGTTAAGAAATATTTAGACTTTTGCTAGCCATAATGCCAAAGTCAGTAGTGTCTTAGTCTCAGCGTAAGACTTAAAAGACTAATGCCAGCAACATCAAACTGGACAAGCTGTCTCAATAAAGTTAACTTGTTCTACTATTTCCTTACAGATTCATCGAGATCGATTAAGAACTTGTCGTGCACCTCTTAACGTTTTCAGCCCTCAACCGACTGTTCTTAGTAGTTGTCGGCGTACGCTTTAAGTAATCCGTCTAGGCAATTGCTAACTAAAGTCGAGTTTCGCGAGTAGAATCCCTTTCCTAGAGTATGGAAAGACAGGCTTCCGCGATTTCTGACCTATGATCTCTGCTGCATCACAGACTTTAGCTAGATTACTTGCTCAAGGGCTAGCTCAAATTTCTCAGGAGCAGATTTCCTTTGAGCACCCGCAACTGTGGCGGCGAGATGAACCAGGCTTAAATCTGTATTGCTATCACGTTCAACACACTGAGCGATTGAGTCGTTCCGATTGTCGTTGGTTCGATCTAACGTTTTTGGTTGGTGTCACTCATTACACCAGGTTGGGTGAGCAAAGCCTGTTCTCTGAGGTGCTGAGCGTACTGTCTCACGATCAACAACTGCCCGATGCAATTGTTGATCACACCTTGCGTGGCTATGGAGCGTTACAAATGCGTGTGTTCACCCAGGCTCCCGCTGAGAACGTCGTGTTTTGGACAGTGCTTCGTGCTCCATTGCAGCTAGCGCTGCATGTCACGTTGACGGTTCCCCAGCCACTCGCTAATCAATCAGTGCCTGTACCAAAGGGGTTAACGCTTTCCCAAAATATGTAGATTCCTAAATTATGTAGATTTCAGCTACAGAGACGAGACCAGACAATTGCTCATTCCAAATCAACGGAGGCACGTGAATCATGGCATTAGATTATTTTGCTCCAGGTGTATATGTTGAGGAGGTCGATCGCGGTAGTCGTCCGCTCGAAGGCATCAGCATGAGTGTGGCTGGCTTCGTCGGCTTCACTGAAGATGTGCGCGGTGATGCTGATTTATTCAAGCCAAGTCTGATCACTAATTGGAATCAGTACCTGGAATGCTTTGCACGACCTGGGTCTGACGGCTTTACCGACTTTGATGCTTACCTACCGTTTGCGGTGCAAGGCTGGTTTCAAAACGGTGGTGGACGCTGCTGGGTGGTTAGCATTGGTACCAAATTGCCCGGTACACCTGCACCTGAGTCTCAAGAAACAGCCACGCGCCTGCTGACCTCTGCGAAAAAGCCATCGCTTAGCTTTAATCTCAAGCTGCCAGAAGCAGAGGGTGACGCGCCTGCACTGCCACCTGCCGATCGCATTGTGGTGACGATCGTTGAAAGTGAGCCAAAACCAATTGAGGATGCCGATCCTGATGCTGAGCCACCATTTAACACTGGCGAATTTTTCAAGGTTGTGGTTCGCAGTGGCGATCGAGAGCTAGAGTCGTTCCCTCACCTGACCATGAACGCTCAGGCAGATACTGCCGTTGCCGATTATGTCATGACAGCACTAGAGGACTCCGAGTACCTCACGGTCACCAATATTTCAGGGGATCAAGGACATCCCTTAACTCGCCGTCCGGCAAACGGTCGTTACGAAGTTGCACCACCGCCTTATATTGCACCTGTTGAGCGATTAGCAAGAGATTTGCACGGTGTCAGAGACGAGCGGAAAGGCATTCAGGGGCTGTTTGAAATTGATGAAGTGGCAACGATTGCCTGCCCTGATTTGATGCGCGCCTTCCAGAATGGACTACTGGATCTTGACCAAATTCACGCCATTATGGAAATGATGGTGAGCCAATGTGAAAACTCCTTCCCCGGTCCTGCCTATCGCATGGTTGTGCTAGATCCACCACCCGTAAAGTTACGCCGAGGACTAGAACCTGTCGCACCAGAAGAACAAAAGCCTCAAGATATGGCTCAATGGTTGAGTCATTTTAACCGTCGATCAATGTTTGGTGCACTGTATTACCCCTGGATTAAGGTTGCCAATCCTCGCAACAACAATCGTCCGATTATGGTGCCGCCCTGTGGTCATATGATGGGCATCTGGTGCCGGACGGATGAGTCACGGGGAGTGTATAAAGCCCCTGCCAACGAGACTCCGAGAGGCGTCCTGGGACTAGCTTACGAAACTAATATGCGCGAGCAAGAACTGCTCAACCCCTTGGGTATCAATTGCATTCGGAACTTTGCCAACTTTAATCGCGGGTATAAAGTTTGGGGTGCCCGTACCTTAGTCGAACCCGATAACGTGCAATGGCGGTACATCAGTGTGCGCCGCTTGATCAGCTACATCGAAAAGACGATTGAGTTGGGCACGCAGTGGGTTGTGTTTGAACCTAACGATCAAGACCTTTGGGCGCGAGTGACCCGTACCGTTGAAGGCTTTTTGACGCGGCTTTGGCGGGATGGTGCTTTGTTTGGGGCAAGCCCGACGGAAGCCTTTTACGTTAAGTGCGATGGTGACTTGAATACACCTGACACGATGATGCTCGGTCGCCTCTATGTAGAAGTTGGGGTTTGTCCCGTGCGTCCGGCAGAATTTGTCATCTTCCGTATTAGCCAATGGGCACCTAATCAATAAAGCGGCTGGAGGCAAATTAACAGTTCCATGCCGTTAGTTTGCCTTCATTACGTGGTTTGCAATTTTGTTCACAGCAGGACTTTTAGAGGATGTCGTAAGGGGAATCGATTATGACCGATATTTCAGTTAAACCTATTACCACTAGCTTCTTCTATGTCGAATTTGACGGCATGACCGACAAGATGATCAAAAGTGTGCAGGAAGTGGCGTTTGAGGGGCAAGTAAAGGGGAACGACAAGGCGCTTGCCTCTACCAAGGGTGGCAAAACTCTGCGTCAGAGTACATCAACTGGCTTTGAAGAAAATCCGAACTTCACGATCGAGGTTTACCTGCGCGAAGGCGATATGGATTTCTATAACTGGATGCAAGCCACCATGCCTACTAGCTATTCGGGGGGTTCGAGCGCAGCAGGGCAGGGAAAATGGGCAGACAATCGCAAAGATGGTTCAATTGTTGCGTATGACCCTGGCAATAACGAAATCCTGCGCTTCAATGTCACCAAAGCCTGGATTAAGAGCTACAAAGTGTCGGATTTTGCTGCGGATAGCGCGGATTTGGCGGTTGAAACTTTTGAGATTGTGTGTGAAGACATTCGCCGCGTAAAAACCAAGTAAGGACTGACCTCATAGCTACTTTAGGAGCGCTCTATGGCAAAAGAAGAAGTATTAGCGACATCTAAGTTCTATTTAGAATTTGATGGCATTGCTAATTTGATTACTAAAAGCGTGAGTGGGCTATCAATCACGTTGGATACTGCCGGAGATACAAAGCCCTTCGGCGTTCGCAAAGATGCTGCCGCGTTTATGCAGGCAACTGTAAGTGGTGTTACTAGCGCCACGGTCAACGTCGAGTTTGTGGCAACGGTTGAAGATCAGTCAATGCACGATTGGTATCGAGCCTCTCACTCAATCGGGGGTCCGTCAGCAGGTAAAGGCTCCTCAGCTAAGGGGGCACGCAAAAACGCGTCTCTCACTGTTTACAACCAAGCAGGAGAAGAGGCGGCTCGCTGGTCTTTTACAGGCGTTTTTCCGAAATCCTACAAAACTTCCAAAATGGAGCCAGGAGGAAGTGAGCTATTTACTGAAAAGATGGAGTTTGTCTGCGAAACCTGTCATCGCATTAAGTAAGTTGAAAGCATAACCGCAGCATGGGACACATCCTTTGGCATTCCATTTGAGCATTGTTATGTCTTGATCGTCTGGTTCAGGAGGTGAACATCATTGACGCAACCCAAATATGAACTCTTAACCAACTCTAAGTTCTACCTGGAGATTACCCTGGCAGGGTCTAAGGACGAGATCGACGGCTACTTTATGGAATGCCAGAGCTTCAAACGCTCTCAGGAGGTTATTTCAGCCTGCGAGGTGACGCCGCAAAAATGGGGCAGCAAAGATGCGAAAGTTGGGCGGGTCGTCCGTACCAAACTGCCAGGCAATAGCAAGAGCGAAAACATTACGCTGAAGCGAGGGCTCTGCATCTCAGACACACTCTGGAAGTGGTTTAAAGCAGTCGAAGAAGGGAAATGGGGCGAGCAGCGGCGCGATGGTGACTTAACAATTTATGACCAAAGTATCAATGCCAAAGCCCGCTTCCGCTTTTTCAGAGCCTGGCCTGTCAGCTATAAAATTTCAGATTTACAAGCATCCGGGTCAGATTTTGAACTGGAGGAATTGGAGTTAGCTGTGGAGGAGTTTATTCGCGTACAGCCTGACGGAAAAGAGATTGGACCATAAGGAGGTCAGGGTTCGATGCTACAAACTGAGTTTGAATTTACCTTGCCAAAAGGCTACCTGGATGAAACGGGGAATCTGCACCGCAAAGGAGTGATGCGGCTGGCAACGGCGATCGACGAAATTGTCCCCCTCCGCGATCCGCGTGTAAAGTCAAATCCTGCCTACGCCACGGTCATTATTTTGGCGCGAGTCATTACAAAGCTGGGCGCACTAGAAGAACTCTCACCCCAGGTGGTGGAAGGGTTCTTTGCCTGCGATTTGAGCTATTTACAAAAGTTCTATCGTCACATCAACGAATTGGAAGAACCATCTGGCGCGAATAGTGCTGTTTTCCCTCCCCCTGACTCTGTAGCGGTGCCATGATGGTTACAAACCCATTACTGACCGAATTTAACTTTATGCTGCC
The DNA here is from genome assembly GCF_014695795.1 of Phormidium sp. FACHB-592. Lineage (NCBI taxonomy): Bacteria > Bacillati > Cyanobacteriota > Cyanophyceae > Oscillatoriales > Oscillatoriaceae > Phormidium > Phormidium sp. FACHB-592. Next base: position 80,193 of record NZ_JACJOZ010000014.1, on the reverse strand, counting down.
GCGCGGGTTGGTCGATACCAGTGGCGTCGTGCAGCGGCAAGGTGTCATGCGATTGGCAACGGCATGGGATGAACTTGTTGCTTACAAGCATCGCCATGTGCAAGCCTATCCCGAATATTTAATGCTGGTGCTGCTGTCTCAGGTGATTACGCAACTAGGTACGCTAGACACAGTTTCACCGGACGAACTGGAAAATCTGTTTACTCAAGACTTAGCTTACCTACGCGAACTCTACAATCGGATTAATCAAGCAGGTAGTGCGAAGTTATCGACTCAATGCCCTCAGTGCAGCCATCGTTTTCAAACGGATTTGGTGCTATCGGGGGAGTTATAGGCTACCCCCTGGAACAGATCCACCAGGAGGTAGCCTTTATCGCTCTACATTTTCACTGGTCGTTAGAAGACATTTTGAGTTTAGAGCACCGCGATCGTAGACAGTGGGTTCAAGAGATTCAAGCCGCCACTTCAACATCATTGCCAGGTTACTAGCAGTTGAACCTTCACTCACTCAAACCTGAATCCGTTATGGCATCACTCGGTAAAACATCCCTACACGCCATGCTCAAGACCGTCTTACTCACCAGTTTGGTGTTGACGGCGCCCATTGTGGCGGGACGGTTTTTCGGTTGGTTTGAGAAATCAGAGTTGGCGGCGTATGACGATTTTATGCAGCAGCGTCCGGTAGAAAAACCAGACGATCGCATTGTCATTGTCACCATTGGCGATGATGACATTGAACAACTCCAACAATATCCTATTCACGATGTCACGTTTGCCACTGCCTTAGAAGCGCTTGAACGGTATCAACCACGCGCGATCGGCTTAGATATTTCACGTGATGTGCCTCAAGGACCGCTTGCCGGACGCAAGCGATTAGCGCAAATCATTGAAAACAGCGAGTCCATCGTTTCAGGTTGCTTGCTAAGTACCGAAAACCATCCCGGTTCCCCACCTGCCCCAGGGACACCCGAAGATGGTGCAGCCTCTGTCGATTTTTCACCCGATAGTGATCAGGTCGTACGGCGAGTGCGGTTAGTATCAACTCCAGCAAAATCGGCTAAAGCCACCCGTACTCGTCATATCTGTAACGATGCCAGAACTGAAAACGAAATTCCATCACTCAGTTTCTTGCTGGCACAGCTCTACTTAGAGCGGTCTGGCATTACGCCTGAACCAACTGCTAACGGCGATATTCAGTTTGGTAAGCAGGTGCTCCACCGCCTTAAGGCTCGCTTTGGCAGTTACGCCCATGCGGATGTGGATGCGTATCAAATCATGTTGAACTATCAGGGGGCGCAGTCACTCTTTCGGCAAGTTTCGATTGTCGATGTTTTGCAAAATAAGGTAAATCCAGCCACGATTCGCGATCGCGTTGTCCTCATTGGCAGTTCCTCCGAAGTTTCAAAAGACTTTCTTGCAACGCCTTACGTCAAAACCCAAATTGGCTCACGCACGATGCTTGGAGTCGAAGTTCATGCTCATGCAGTGAGTCAGCTCCTTAGCGCCGTGTTAGACCAACGCTTACTCATCCAAAGTTGGTCAGAGAGCAGTGAAGTGCTGTGGATTTGGGTCTGGTCGTTGGGGAGCGGGCTGCTTGCCTTCTACAATCGGCGGTTAGGGCTTTTCCTTCTGGTGCTCGGTGGCACCGTGATTGCCCTATGGGGCATCTGTTATGGACTCTTTCTCTACCAGGGATTGTGGATTCCGTTTACCCCGACCCTGCTAGCTGCTATGTTGACTGCCTTAGGTGTGCGGCTGGTTGATTTGGCGAATCGGACTGGTTACGCCCAGGCAATCTATGAGCAGGTGCGCGAACAATTGCAGGGCAATGTTGCCGGACGCGATCGCCAGGGCGATTATCTAGCGCAGCTGGTGCAACGGGCGCAAGCAGTACGGCAGGGGCAAGATGCAGCCAATCTATTGTCTCTTGGTGCCCAACCAACGGCATTCGCGACGCCCCAGATGAAAGCACTTTATGAACAGATTGTGCATAAGGTGCAGGAGGATGTCGCGGCAGAACAAGCATCAAAACAGGCGGCGATGCTCCAGGTTCGTAGTAACAGTGGCAAAGCCAGTCGAATACAAACCTTGCTGAATCGTGCCCAACGGTCTCGCACTCAGCTTGCCGTGAACCAGACTGATGGGGCACCGAGTCATAACACAACGGAGAAACCCTGTGGCTGAATCATCTTCTACAACACGGCTTACACCTCTTGGTTCCGAAGCCGCCAGCGATCGCATTATGCCAGCGGCTACAGTTTCACCAGGAGCCTACGCAGCACCAGCCCGTTTTCTCGATTTGCCTCATGCCGAGGATCTAGCCATGCTCTCTCAGCTTGCTGCCGAACTCTTGCAAGATCCTCTGGCAGTCAAACAGTTGAGCGATCGTGTTGTGGAGTTACTGCAAAACGATCTAAGGCTACAACGTGAACGAAGTCATGGTTATGGGAGGCGATGGTAATGGCTGACTTAAATGTGCTGAATTACGTCACAACGAATCGGTTCTACGTCGAGATTGCAAGCGACATCAAAGCAGCGTTTAGCGAATGTTCTGGACTGGATGTGCAGATTGAAAAAGATGTATATCAGGAAGGCGGAGTCAACAATCAGCAGCGCATCTTTCTCAAGCAGGCTAGGTTTGGCGATTTGACGCTGAAGCGTGGCATTACCGAGGATCCAGAGTTTTGGAACTGGATTCATCAGTCGCTTATAGCAGGCAAAACCCGTCGCCGCGATGTCAATATTCTGGTTTTTAATCAAGCTGGGGAAACGATGCAGGTTTGGAGCTTGTTAGGAGCGGTACCCATCGGCTGGAAAACGCCATCCCTCAATGCAGATTCAAACACGGTTGCGTTAGAAGAATTGGTACTGGCTTACGAGGGTCTGCGGGTAAAACATAAGCAACCCGGTAATACCGCATTGCTCCAGAGCGGGGGAGCAAAACATAACGCATTGAAGCGTGATCTCCAGGGCTATTACCCAGATTCGGAATAGATTTCGTCTAGCTATATTTTCCCAGGCGTTGCCATGACAACCCCCGACTCATCCATGACCTTCTCTTTAGCACCAGGAGAAAGACCACTGGGTATCCAGCAGCCGTTTCTGCCTTCAAACCCCCTGGGACAGTCGCTGGTGCAAGCCAAGTTTCTGACACCGTTGGGGGTGCGATCGCTAACGGTGCTTGAACCCGCTGTCTTTCGCTCAACGGAGCAATCAACCGCATTCGATTGGCAGTCGCCGTTTCAAGAGTCTCCCTTTTTCGATGCGCCTGAGCCTCCGTCTGCAACGAATCCTTCTATCCAAACACCCTCACTGCAAACACGTTCACTCGACTCAACGAACAGCGTTAATCGGTCAACAGCCAGTTCTGGACCCGATGTAGAAGCGCCGCTAGATTTAAACCTTAAGCCATCGGAACGGTTGATCGCGCCATCGATCGCAGGCTCCCCATCAACACCAGAATTCACTGCCCCAACCGTCGAACTGCCAACTCCAGCAGATACTGTTGTGTCAGCAGCATCCTTTGCAGAGGACTCAGAACCTTCAGTAAATAGGTCTGCGCTGGACGGAGCTGATGTCATGGAAGCCATTGCTTCTAGTGACGCTGCAACCAACCAGGCAGCGGCTAATCATGAAGTCAATCAGTCCACCAGCAACCTACTGCCATCAAGCAGTCCAGTTGCAAGTCCAACTCCAATGGCTGAACCTGTTCTTCAGCGCAGGCATAGAGAAGACAATCCGTCTCCCGTCGAGCCAGATATCTCATCTCCCCCGATCTCGCCATTGGTCGCAGCACTGCCAACACCAGAACTAACCGCCCCATCGGACGATCGATCGTCCGCCCCAGAAGATACCGTTGTGTCGGCAGCACCATCTACAGGTGAAGAGCCAGAGCCTTTGCTGAACGGACCTGAGCAAGAGGTGCCTGAGCTTGGAACGGAAACGATTGCTTCTGGTCCTGCTATTACTATCCAAGCCGCTTCCGCTCAAGGTGCAGCCCATCAGCCCATCAGCCGCCCAAGCCAAACGCCATCAAGCGATACCAGTTCACCCTCCACGGCTGAACCTGTTCTTCAACGGAAGAGTGACAGCAATCAGTTCTCTGTCGAGCCAGATAGCTCATTTCCGTTGATCGCATCCACCCAGGCTGACGATAGCATCGCCTTAGCGCCCGCTGAAGTTGTTTCTTTCGCTGATGCCATTTCGGAACGGCCCTTAACAGAATCTGTTGCAGAGCCTGTTTTACCAGATGACGATGCAGCCTCTCTCTCTCTGCCGCAGCCAGCGGTAAACGAACGAACGGAAAATGCCACAACCAGCGCTTTGTCTGCTCCAACGTCAACGACTCCGACAGTCACGTCCGCATTGCCATCGCCGTCCTCCGTTACAGAGGCATCAGTGCCAGCGATCGCTCGGCTAGTTTCAGAGAACCCTGTTACAGAACCAGTCGCTCAATCAAACACCGAGCCATCCGTGCCAGCGATTCAATTACGTTCAGACGTACTTGCAGTAGAAACAACCGCCCCTCCGGAGGCGACTCGATCGCAGTCCAACTTAGAGGCATTAACGCCAGACGTATCAGTTCCAGAAACATCAACACCCGCGATCGCTCCCGTTGCTTCAGAGCCATCCACTGCTGCTTTAGATACTCAAACTGTCCCAGATTTAACTCTTTTAGATTCAACGCCGCTGGATCCAATTCCATCAATTGCAACTGAGCCAAACGCAACTCCATCCGCTTTGCCAGCGATCGCCCTCTTCCCTCTAGCAGACGCTACAGCACTAGAAGACACAACGGAGCCAACGCGCTCTGATGCCGTTGTGCAACGGTCTCCCGTAGAGCCTACGGTTATTCCAGCGATTGCCCCGGTTTCTGAACCGGAAGCACCCCTGTCTAAAACACCGTTGCTTGAAGAAGCATTCCCTGATTCGTTGGCTATGCCCTTCAATCGACAAGAGCCGGACAGTGATCCTCCTTCAGATGTCAGTCTCAATGCAGCACCTGCGGAAACGAATTTGTTCTCAGTGCCAGAGCTGCCAACGACAAACACTGTACAAGCAAAACGTGAACCGGACGCTCAACAAGAGCCAGATAGCAATCTTCCTTCAGCTGCCAGTCTCAATGCAGCACCTGTAGAAACGAATTTGTTCTCAGTGCCAGAGCTGCCAACGACAAACACTGTACAAGCGAAGCGTGAACCAGACGAAACAGTAGAACGAATGGTCGGACATCCGGTCGATCGCGTGAACGAAGTCTCTGAGGTTGTTCAGATGAAGCTGACGGCTGATGCCACAAGCGATGACAGTTCTGAAGTTGTTCAACGAAGCTCAAATCATGCTGCAACGGAGGAACAGGTAGCCGAGTTTCGTGCGCCGGAGTCCATTACGCAAAAACTGGACAATGAGCTACTTGGCGCAACAGCTACAGAGCCAACAGTGGCTATGCAGAGCGATCGAAGTGTTGGTCCTGCTGTAGAACCATCAATCACGACACAGGCGGAAGCCCAGACCAACCAACCGTCCTCCGAAGCAACAACTCCTCTGTTTGAACGAGCACAATTAAACGAACCATCGATCCCTGCCAGCGTAGACCTGTCAAGAAGTAGCTTGGAACCGTTGACAACTTCAGCACTGGACTCAGAAGTACTGGCGTTAGACAGTCCATCTCAGGCAGATACTCCCACACCCTCAGTCCAGCTTGATGGGATTGAAGCTCCGACACCACCGCTCATTCAGTCAAAGGCTGATATTTCTGCTGCTTCAGTGATCGCGCCTCAACCTACCATTTCAGACGTAACATCAACTGCTGTGCAGAAGGATGACTCCGAACTATCACCGCTTCCAGCAACAGAACCAGGTCTGGACATCCCAACATTACTGGACTCAGAAATACTGGCATTAGACAGCCCATCTCAGGCAGATACTCCCACACCCTCAGTCCAGCTTGATGGGATTGAAGCTCCGACACCACCACTCATTCAGTCAAAGGCTGATATTTCTGCTGCTTCAGCGATCGCGCCCCAACCTACCATTTCAGACGTAACATCAACTGCTGTGCAGAAGGATGACTCCGAACCATCACCGCTTTCAACAACAGAGCTAGGTCTGAACCTCCCAACATTAAACCTCCCAACATCACCTATGCAGTCCAGTGGGATGGCAGTGGAATCAGTCCAGCGCAAGCCAGTATTGGATGCTATAGCGTTAGACCTAGTGGCAGATGTACCGAAAACTGTCTCACCAGAAGTTGCCGCTTCCGCAACACCCTCGACTGCTGCTGTGCAGAAGGATGACTCCGAACCATCACCGCTTCCAACAACAGAACCAGGTCTGGACATCCCAACGTTGAACTTTCCAAGATCGCCTATGCAGTCCAGTGGGATGGCAGTGGAATCAGTCCAGCGCAAACCAGTCGAGTTGGATGCCATAGCGTTAGACTCAGTGGCAGATGTACCAGAAACTGTTTCACCTGAAGCCGTCTTACCGGAAACTATCGCATCAAACCAATTCAGTGCATTACCAGAACTGCCAACCGCTATCCAACGACTCTCAGTTTGGGAACCATTGATACAACTGCAACCCCTTGTTGCAAGCGTCGCGCCACCAGCAGTGCAACCAGTTCAGACCGCCCGCTACCCAGACATTGCAACGAGCCCATCTCAGACGTTAGATCGCCCAGCAGACCCATTGAGTACACCAGGATTAGACCGTTTCAATCCAGTTTCACCCAGCAGTGTGAGTTCATTCAACGATGTGGTTTCATTAAAAACCGAAGCAGCCCCTGCCGAATGGTCGAGCATTGCTGAACTCTTCGAGTCAACGAATACATCTCAGTCCAATGCATTACAGTTTAATGCCCCCAAGTCTAGTGCAACCCAGCCTGACGCGACTTTAACCAACGGCTATACTGATCTAAACCTCCGCGCGGAGAGCAATACAGCGCTACCCGATGTCATTCAGCGAGAAACAGATGTTCCGCGGTCAGGGATCCACACGCGGGATCGAGCATTTTGGACTAGGGACCAACTCTCTTCATCATCCCAGCCGCAGACCCATCAAGCGTCTCCCGGTCAATTGGAACGTCTTGCCCAAGAAATTTATAAGTTAGTGCGGCAACGTCTAGCCGTGGAGCGAGAGCGGGGGGGAAATCCTTATCCAAGACGATTGATGTAGTCATTTAAGCGGTGATAAATTATGCCCTTAGAAAAAGCAAGACTGGTGCCTGTTGAACAAAGCGAAGGCAAAACGATTGAATTCATGTTCAACCCGACTGAGCTGAACTTTAGCCGCAGCGTCGAAATCGAGCAAGCGCAGGGTGCTGTAACCCAAGAAGGGCAAAATAAAACCAGCTTTAAACATCCCAACCCGTACCAGCTTACGATCAGTAATATTATTCTCGATACCTACGAAACCTACGAAACCGAAAAAAAGCAGCTTAGTGTCTTGAAACCTCTCAAATCATTTACCGATGCTGTCGAGTATGCCAAAGCTGGCAGTGGTAAAGCGAAACGACCGCCCATTTACTTCTTTGCGTGGGGCGAAAACAAATACCTCCGGTGCTTTATCAAAAGCTGTAATTTCCGGCTCACAATGTTTTTGTCGGACGGTACCCCTGTACGAGCCATCTTAGACCTGACGCTGGAGCAAGCGGATAACCCGAAGCAAACGCCCTCTCAAGGAACACCCAACGTGAGCCAGTCACAGCGACAAAGCCAGGGTCGATCGCTCTCGCAAGGTCCAGACGAACCCATTTTTAGATAGTCAGTCAGGTAGCCAGCGGGGGAATATTATGCCGAAGACGACACCATCCACGTATGTTGCAGAGCCAGAATTGGAAATTGAGGGGCAACCCGCTCCGATAAAGCTCATGGAAAATCTGTTGCAAATCTCGATCGAAGAGAGTTTGCACTTACCGAGTATGTTTACGATCGTGGTGAATAACCCAGATTTCCCAGGGCTAAGCGACCAACCAACTTTAGAGCCAAGGCAGGCAAACAAACTGTGGGATCATGAGGCGTTGTTCGCGATCGGCAAATCAGTACGGATTGGCTTTAGGAATAGCACCACCGCTGCCAGTGAGTTTCAGGTGCAGGAAAAAGACTGGATTATTGTCGGTGAAATCACTGCCATTGAGACCCATTTTACCTCTGGTTCTCAGGCACCGATCATGATTCGAGGCTACGATCGCTCCCATCGACTGCATCGCGGACATCACAACCGTTCGTTCCAAAACATGACGGATACCGATATCGTTAAGAAAATTATTCGAGAAGTTGATGTTCCCGCAGGCAGTATTGAAGACAGTGGCGCTCCTCACGACTATGTGTTTCAAGAAAATCAAACGAATTTAGAATTTTTGCGAGAACGCGCCGCCCGCAACGGGTTTGAGCTTTTTGTGCAAAATGGAAAGTTGAATTTTCACAAACCCAAAAACAATCAAGCCCTGGAGCTAGCCTGGCTGGAGCAAATAGCCAGCTTTCAAGTGAGTGTAAGCAGTGCTAAACAGGTAGATGCGGTCGAAGTCCGTGGTTGGAACTACAAACAGAAAAAGGCGATCGTTGCCACACGCAATCAGGACACAATTCTGACCCAAACGGATCAGGGTAAAGGGAAAACGACTAGCTCTGCCTTTCAAGGGAAACCCAACGCACCGAAGCTGATTGTGGTTGACCAACCGATCGCCACGCAGCAAGAAGCCGACAAAATTGCTCAGTCCTTGTTTAATGAGCTATCCGATGAGTTTGTCCATGCCGACGCGCTGGCTCAGGGGCATCCATCCATTCGTCCGGGACGAGTGGCCAAGCTAAAAGGCATGGGTAAATATAGCGGCGATTACTACATCACCGAAACCCATCATCGTTTGAGCGAAGGAGTGTATACAACAGCGTTTAGCATTCGTGGGCTGCGCGGTGGTGATTTGCTTTCGCTGCTAGCACCACCGATTCGGTTGCAACCGGGGCAAACCCTCCTGATTGGTCAAGTGACTAACAATGACGATCCCGAAGGTTTGGGTCGAGTGCGGGTGGAGTTTCCCACCTTGACTGAAGACCATGACAGTGCATGGGCAAGAGTCGTGGCGATCGGGGCTGGCAAAAACCGTGGCTTTGATTGTTTGCCCGAAATTGATGACGAAGTGCTGGTTGGGTTTGAGCATGGTGATATTCATCGCCCCTTTGTGATTGGCGGCTTGTGGAACGGCTCCGATGAACCACCAGAAAGCGTCAGCAATAGCGTGATGGGAAGTAAGGTGCGACTCCGCACTATTAAAACCCGCACCGGTCACCAAATACAGTTTGTTGAAGAACCTAGCGGTGGGAGCCAAGCGGGCATCACCATCAAAACCGTTGGTGGGCATTTGGTGCAGATGAACGATACCGATCGCAGCATCACCCTATCATCAACTGGAAACCTGAAGATTACAGCCGTTGGCAACATCGACATTAGTGCCACTGGCATTATTACCGTTCAGGGAGCCATGATTAAGCTCAATTAGGACACCAACACTATGGGACTACCCGCCGCCCGCATTACAGACCCCGTTGCCCATCCTCTACCCCCGGTACTGACGGGTGGACCTGGTAGCCCCACCGTTTTGATCGGAGGACTTCCTGCCTGGAGAGGCGTGCCTCAGGTTGCTGCTGCCGCTATTCAAAATGCGAAAGCAGCGTCGGATGCCATCATTCAGACCACGCAAGCTGCCACCCTCGCTGCCGCTGGAACTCCCGGTGCCCCAGCCGCAAAGACAACCGAAGAAACTACCAAAGCGACGGCAGCAACCACAATGGGCAACACCATCACAGCCAGTGCAGGCGGAGCCGATATTCATAATTGCGCGACTCCCTTGCCGATACCACCCCACGGACCTGGTGTTGTGATTGATGGTAGTCAAACCGTGTTGATCAATGGTTTATCTGCCTGTTTTCTAGGCAATACGATCGTCGAAGCAGTGGGCCCACCCAACAAAATTGTGATGGGATGCCCAACTGTTTTTATTGGTCCGTAAAAAAAGTCCTGACTTTAGTCTATTGTCAGAATTAAAAAAGTGCTTCACGATCGCCTTACCGAAAGCATTCTCACGCCCCTATCGTGCTTGGAGCCTCCTTATGCAGACTCGCTCTTTCCTTCAGCGCCGCAGCCATTCTGAGTCAAGCGATCGCCTGACCACTACTATCAAGCCGCGACCGTGGAGCGAGCCACCTCAGCAACAGGCAGCCCAACCGCAACCCATCCGACACGACTTCTCTCATGTCGATTTGTTTGCCCACGACCCCGGACCCCGGACCATTGACTTCGGCATTCAGCCCAAGCTAACGGTAGGTGCGCCGAACGATCGGTATGAGCAAGAAGCCGATCGTGTTGCCGCACAGGTGATAAGTATGCCTGCCACGCAACCCTCGGTACAGCGTGAAGCCATGCCCGAAGAAGAATTGCAAACTAAACCGCTGGGTAGTTCGATTCAACGCGAAGCAATGCTGGAGGAAGAAGAGGCACTGCAAGCCAAACTACTGGCAGCAACCATCACGCCGTTAGTCCAGCGCGAGGCACTGCCCGAAGAAGGAGAGGCGATGCAAACGAAACCGATCGGTGGCTTAATTCAGCGCGAAGCCTTACCCGATGAAGAGGAAGCACTTCAGGCGAAACCCCTCAGTCAATCGATTCAACGCGAGGCATTGCCAGAAGAAGAAGAGGCACTGCAAATGAAAGCGATCGGCGACGCTACTCTGCAACGGGAGGCAATGCCAGAAGAGGAAGAGATCCAAACCAAGCGATCGCCCACTCCCCACTCCCCACTCCCTACTCCCTCCTTAGAAAGTCGGTTGAGTAGCAGTCAGGGTGGGGGAAGCCCGTTACCAGATGAGGTGCGCACCTTCATGGAACCCCGCTTCGGTGCCGACTTTAGTCAGGTGCGAGTGCATACTGGCAGCGAAGCAGTGCAGATGAATCGAGACCTCAGCGCTCAAGCCTTCACCCACAAACAAGATGTTTACTTTGGTGCCGGAAAAGCACCCGCGAAGGATGCCCTCACGGCTCATGAGTTGACTCACATAGTACAGCAGAGTGGTGGAGCAGTACAGCGATCGCAGCCCCACCCAACCCTGCAACGGGAGGTGCAACCAGCCCACGCACTCCAGATGAAACCCTTATTGCAAATGCAGGGTGGCGGAACGGTCACCGCTGATGCAGAACCCGGAAACGCCATTCAACAATCTTGCAGCAGTGTTCATGGGGTGATTCAACGGAAAATGGGGTTTGGGACAAAAGATTTGGTTGGAAAACCATCTTTAACGGCTAGGGCGGACAAGAGTACCTTTGTGCAGATTCAAAAACATCTCACCGACTATTGGGGTGCGGGGAACGCTAACGAAGAATATAAACACCTAGAAAACCTAGAGAGATTGACAGATGATTGGTTGAACAAAAAGAGCACGACAAAGAAGGCTAACTCTGATCAATTCGCTAGTGTTACAAAGTTAAATCAAGCTGTAAAAACAGAGTTACCACTGGCAGAAGATGCAAAAAACCTGGATTCTGGTTACGCTCACCTGTTAGAAGTCGGCATACCTAATCAATACCTGCGGACTATGGTTCGGACAGCCTTGGTTTTGTTGGTGAATGCAGACGTGGCATTCAGGAAGCAGGACGTTGTAACAGCAAAGGCTTATCTTAAACAGTTGCGCCAAAATCATATAGGCGATTCGGTAAATCTAATCGAATCACGGCTCTTTAGATTTTATATGAAAGTGATCAATCCAGAGTTGGCGGCAGTAATGAACGACAAGTACCAAATCCCTGAAGGTGAGTCGGAAGTGTTGTCAACAGCGGAAAACCACATCCTGGATGTAGTGAATACCGGCTTAGATAACATGAAGCAAAAAGGCGGTGAGGACGAAAAGAAGGCAAAAGCAATGGAACCTAGCCATAGAAGCCTCAAGACTAAAGCCGAAGCTGCACAGACCCAGAAGCCATACAAGAAGCACAAGCTAGGAGAAATTATGGCACTCACGGGTTATACCACGGATTTTTATGGCGACGTTAATACTCCCCTAAGAAAGCAAGATAGCTCGCTCAACTCGAAAACAATGTCCTGGGCGAAGGCAGGTATATCAGGCTTGAACAAACTGCCTAAATATGAAGGAGCAACGTATCGACACACCGGATTAATTCCGGGATATAAGGAGCTGAATCAAGAAGGTGCGATAGTGAGTGATTTAGCCTTTTCGAGCTCTGCAACAAGCCAAGCCGGCTGTGCGAGCGCTGCCAAACAACATGATGTGCTTGAAATAATTATGTCAAAAACGGGCAGAGATATAAAGGACGCATCGGTCTTTGAAAAAGGTGAAGGAGAGGTTTTATTCAGACCCGGAACTGAGTTTAGGGTGGTACAACGAATGGACAAAAATCCCAGTGGAGCTTGGGAACCCAATCGTCCAAACCTTCTGAGCTATTTCAATCACGAGAACCTTAATATGCAAAATAAAATACAAATCGTGATATTAAAACAGGAAATTCAGTAAGGTCGTTCGCATCGACATTTGGGTTAAGCGGGCTAAGGAAACTCAACACCCACAATGATTCTGGTTCTCCCGAGGAGGCGAATAAGGACGCTGATTTTGTTAAGGGGAAGTGATAGCCTACAAAAGTGCGATCGCCACTCTTGTAGGATGCGTTCCTTTAAGCAATACCTCGTCTCAAGTCGCACATTCTGATAAGAACGCATCATTGCAACCTCGATTTCACGACTGGGGGCGATCGGGCAGCGTTGGTTGGGAACAAGCGATCGCGCTACAGAAGGCGATTATCGGTCTAGGCGAGAGCGGCGATCGTCCATCGGTGGGCAGCGCGATCGGCTGTGGGATGGTGAAGGGCGATTCGGTTGGGGTAGGAGAGACGATCGCTTTTGAGGGGAGTATAGGGCGATCGCGATCAACAAGACCTGTCCTACAATTGATTCAGGTGAGCTTAGCCCAGAAGAGGTCGGAAAATGGAAAAATTGACTGCTGCTGCCGCCAGAGAAGACTTTGAGAATATGGTTAAAGCAGTCACCGAAGGGACCAAAGTCTATGAGATCGAATCTGCTGAAGATTCTGCGGTATTGATATCATACAAAGAGTACGAAAGCTTACAGGAAACCGTAAAGTTGTTGTCAATTCCTGGCTTTAGAGAAAGTCTTCAAACCTCCCTTCAACAGATCAAAGCCAATGAAACCTACTCTCTCGATGAGGTCTTGGGAGACATCGGTTAATGCCTTACGTAGTCCGCTTTACGAAGGAAGCCCAAAAAGATATTGCGAAACTGTCTCCTAAACTGAAGCAGAAGCTAAAAACACTGATTCAAGATACCATCAGCATTCATCCTTATGCTGGTAAAAAATTGGTCGGCGATCTGGCTGGTTTTTATTCCGTTCGCTTAAGTCTTCACGACAGAATTGTTTACACAATTAATGACGAACAGAACCTGATCTATATTCACCGTGCCAAGACTCATTACGGAGAATAGTACGATCGTCGCTCTCGTAAGATGCATTCCTCCAAGCAATCCTTCCTCTTAAAGCACAAGTCTTGATGAGATTTGCAGACGAGACGAGATCGAGAGAAAGAGGACGATCGTTCCATGAATCTCCCAATCCCTAACTTTCGTCAAATACCGTTATCACCAGCGACTCCATACATTAGGGATACTCCCGGTTAAGAGTTGGAACGGCAGCATGGTCTCTCACATTGGCAAAGGCATTGGGTTTCCGCTTAAGACCAATGTCCAGGGCAACTTACAACTAAGCGCCGAAGCGCGAAATCTTGAAGAATCCATTCATGTCATTCTTCGTACCAGCTTAGGTGAGCGAGTTTATCGTCCTGATTTTGGCTCTCGTTTATCAGAGCTAGTGTTTGCGCCCTTAAACACGCATACTCTTTTGCTGCTGAGGCTCTACGTCGAAGAAGCGCTGGAAGCCTGGGAACCCCGGATTGAGCTGGATGAAATTCTCACCGATCCAGACCCAGTGAGAGGGCGAGTGGATATTACCATCACCTATCACCCGACCAATAGCCACGACTCGCGCAGTTTGGTTTACCCGTTTTATCTTGTGCCAAATGACCTGGCAGAATAGCCCGCAGATTCAATGTTGTATGGTAGGACAGCCTTGTGGATTTTGACTTTTTGACAAAGCTACCGAAATCAGATCTCGACGATCGCACCTTCAAAGATCTGGTGGATGAGTGTCTGCTGCGAATCCCCCGCTACTGTCCCGAATGGACGAATCATAATCCCTCTGATCCTGGCATTACCCTTATTGAACTGTTTGCGTGGCTGACCGATCAAATGCTGCTGCGGTTTAACCAGGTACCGCGTCGCAATTACGTTGCTTTTCTAGAACTGTTAGGCATTCAGTTGCAGCCTCCGGCTCCAGCTCATACAGCCCTTACCTTTTATCTCACCCGGTCTCAAGATCCACAGCGATCGATTCCGGCAATCCCCATTGGCGCAGAAGTGGCAACTGAACGCACCGAAACCGATGCCGCCATCATCTTCAGCACCGATCAGGTATTACAGTTAGGGTTTCCCCGCATTCGCTATTTTCTGACCGAAGCAACGGCGCTTGACCAGCCTCAACAGGTGCACGATTGCCTGACTAATCAGTGGTCGCGGGATGATGCATGGCGTTGGGCAGGGCGGCAGCAGTCTGTGTTTCAGATGATGCCCCAAACGGGCGACTGCTTTTATTTAGTGTTTGATCCGATCGAGCCGCTGGATGGCAACGTCATTATGCTGACGATCGAGGGCGAACCGGCTGGCTCAACGGGTATTAACCCCAAGTATCCACCGCGCCAGTGGGAAGCCTGGGATGGCACTCAATGGCAAGCGGTCTTGCTCCGCGAAATTGATGATGGCACAAAAGGCTTTAGCTTCGATGATGTCGAACGTCGTGGGCAGGCTGGCTTGAGTGAAGCCGATGTTATTTTACATATGCCGATCGTCTGGATGCCAACAACCTTTATTGGCTATCACGGACGCTGGCTACGCTGCCGCTGTCAATCATCCGAAACAGAGCGCTTTAGCCGATCGCCTCAGTTGACGACGCTCTTTGCCCAAACGATCGGCGGCAGTACCCAGGCAAGCGAATGTTCACGGCTATTGAATGAGCTGGTGGGTGCAAGCGATGGCACTCCCGGTCAAAGCTTTTTTCTGCAATCGCAAGGCATTTTGGCACGGCAGGAGAGCGAATATCTGCAAGTTACTCCGCCTGGGGAACCGCCGCAACGCTGGCAAGAAGTCGAAAATTTTGCTGATTCTGGACCCAACGATCGCCACTACACGCTGGACTCTCGCACGGGTCGAGTGCAGTTTGGTCCACTGGTGCGCGAACCGACGCATTTACAGGAAGAAGTGCAGCTTCGGCGGCAGGTGCAATGGCAAGGGCATCAGATGGGACAACCCCAACTAGAACGGGTGGAATCTCTAGGGCGGCACTATGGTGCCGTTCCTCCGCGAGGCGCAACGCTCCATATGGTGTCTTACCGAACCGGCGGGGGCGATCGCGGCAATGTACCCCGCCATGCGCTCCGCATTCTCAAAACGGCGTTGCCTTACGTCAAACAGGTCACGAATCACGACCCAGCCCGCGATGGTGCGAACGAAGAGAACCTGGAAGAAGCTGTGCTGCGGGTGCCCCGGTTTTTGCGGACTCGCGATCGGGCGGTCACACCAGAAGACTTTGAGACGTTAACCATGCAAGCCAGCCGAGCGGTGGGACGGGCATACTGTCCACGGCGACAGGTGGGAAACGCTCCGGGTTCGGTCGTGGTGTATGTGGTGCCACGAGTGAGTGTGCCGAATCAAGCACTGGGGCTGGCACCGGAATCGTTTAGCTTAAGTGCACCACTGCTGAATGAGATTGAGCGTTTTTTGAGCGATCGCTGCCTGCTGGGCACGCAGGCACACCTGCGAGAGCCGGATTATGTCGGGGTCTCGGTGCAGGCAGTACTGGCAACTGAACCGGACTATCAAATGGATACAGCACGAGAGGAGCTACGACGGCAGTTGACGCAAGCGCTGTATCAATGGCTCAATCCGCTGACGGGCGGGCGACATCGCGCTGGTTGGGGACTGGGTGTGCCGTTGTATCAGTCGGATATTGTAGGGCTGTTTCAAAACACGCCAGGGGTGCAGTATCTGGAGTCGATCCAACTGTTTCAACTCCGGCGAGAAAATAGTTGGGAGCGCCAACTTGTGACGGATGGGTTCATTCATCCAGGGCAAACCGGGTTGATTTGCTCCTGGGCAGATACCTATCGTCAGTCGGCTCATCGGATTCAAATTCTGGGCGGGGAGGCTTAAACTATGAGCCAGCGCGCCGATCGCCGCACCCTTAGCCTGCAACTGCTTCCCATGTCGGTGCTCGATCCCCCCCCGGTTGGGGAGGCAATTTTAGCGACCTGGGGTGCGATGGCAGAAACTACTACCGTCAGCCTACCCAGCCTATGTCTGTGTCCTGGTGAAGTAGGGGAACTGTTGATTCGCTTGGAGCATCGCGGCGATCACCCATTGGACTACCAACTGCAAGTCAATGGCAACATTCCGCATACCTGGTACACCCTCCATACTGAAGGATCAGAACTCCAACGCGATCGTGCGATCGAAGCAGTGGTGCGCTTTTGCCCAGAATCCGACTTCTTCGAGGCGCAGCAAGCACTCCAGCCAGACGAGAGCTTGTCGCTCAGCTACCAGGGCGAGGTGCGTGTATATGAGTGCTTTCAGGAAGGACAGGTGGGTGAACTCCTGGCAAGCGAACCATTCCACCTCTTTCTGCGACCGCGTAGCCTGTATCCTCAATTTCTACCGGCGGTTTACCGAGAAATTGACTTTATTGGACGCTTCCTGGCAATCTTTGAGCAGTCGTTTGAGCCTGCGGTGCAGACCTTACAGGCACTCTGGGCTTATCTCGATCCGCTAACAGCACCCGAAGCCCTGCTGCCTTTTTTAGCCCAATGGGTTGGCTGGAAAAACGAAGCCAACTGGAGCATTGAGCAGCAGCGATCGCTGATTCGGCGAGCCATGCAGATTTACCGCTGGCGTGGCACACGACGGGGTTTGCAGCTCTATCTTCATCTCTATACAGGGCTGCCGCTGCACGATCTGACTCGTGCGCCCGAGCAACAACCCATTCAAATCCATGAGGCGTTTCAGCGTGGCTTTGTCTTAGGCGAGTCTACGCTGGGTCCAACTGCCATTTTGGGTGGTGGCAAGCCCTTTCATTTCAGTGTCAAGTTGTGTCCTCTAGCCGGACAGTTTCTGGATGAATCGTTAGTGCGAACCATTATTGAGCAGGAAAAACCCGCCTTTTGCACCTATGACTTAGAAATTTTCCGCCTTGAGGCACCGATCGCTGAGTCAAACATGATGGAGGAGCCTGTCCATGTCTGATTTTCGTGCTTATCCGCGTTTAAATGAGTTTGAGCGGTTGCAGATTAGCGATGGGTTAGCAATCAATGCCGAACGGTGGCAGCACGCCCACAATTATCACCGTCAACGGCAGAACTTTCAGTATCAAGCCTTGTATGAACCTGGCATCATTTACGGTTTAGGGGTCGCGATCGTGCCCGATCAACCCGATGGACGGTTGCTGCAAATTCAGCCAGGAGTTGCCATTGATATTGAAGGCAACCCCATTATCGTGAAGCAGCCCGAAGAGTTTCGGATTGCGTCAGAACCCAGCACTGGACAAACGCTCTGCGTACATCTGGCTGTGAGCCACGTTGATCCTGACACACTCCGCCGCGCCGCTGGGACAAAGACAGTGGCGGAAACCTTTCGGCTAGTGGAAAAAGTGCAGCTTGATCCACGGGATGTCGAACTCTGCCGCATTCAACTGCAAGGCGGTGTGACTCAGCTCCAGGCACCGGACGATGTGTTCTACCCTAGCCTCAATCAGCTTGACTTTCGGGGGCGCTGCTATCCCATCCCCTATCCGCAATTTCAGGTGCAGGTTGGGCAGGTGACGAGCGATCGTGCGACCGATCAGGCAACGACACAAGGCTTAACTGCTTTGCTGCGATCGCTCACAGGGTTATATCCAGCACTCCGAGGCATTCCAACCATACAAACGGTAGCAGCAACGGCTCTAGGGCAGGAGTCTCTGCTCAATTGCCAGGTGCTTTATCTTCCTTACACCGTTTTGCTAACGCTATCGAACCCAGCCCTGCAACGCCTGAAGACATATCTGGCTCAGGGTGGCGTAGTGCTGGTGGTTGCTGACTTTACGGAGGTGAACCTGCTGGAGCTGCTCGATATGGGTCGAGAGTTGCGCCTGGGGTTGTTGGAGGCAGAGCGCGATCGCGAATTGTTTGAACAAACAGGCAGCCAGCTCAAGGCAGAAATTACCGCTAATCAGAGTGCGATGACTCAGCGCTTGACAGACTTGGAACAGTCGTTGGCACCGATCGCGCTCAAACTCGGGCGATCGTTGGCAGCACCGGGTACTTTGCCGGAAGACCATCCTCTGCGCTGTCAGCCCTTTGTCTTCAGCCAGTTACCCTGCCGTTTGGGGCATCCGATCTCTGTCAAAACCTGGGATGGGCTAGTGTTAGTGGTCGGCGATATCAGCCGTACATGGGGAGGAGAGAGCGCTCTGGAGTTACCGCGTGAAATGCTGCGATCAGCGCAGGAGTGGGGGGTCAACCTTTTACATTTTGCCGCGCAGCGACAGCAATGGATGCAGTCAATGCAACCGCTTCCCGCCCTGGATAGCGCCACGGACAGCCTGCAACGCCGGGTGCAGCCAATGTAATCCCTGTCCTGTCCATCAACCCTGACAAACAAGTGCTACGCATGGTCAACGAACTGGTCAACGAAGGAGTGTGAGGTTATGGGCGAGCCTGCCACCATGCAGAAGCAAATTAAAACGGAGTTATCCAATCGGCAGGTGACGCTGAGTGCAGGTCAAGCCATGGCTACCTTTGATGCCACCGTCTACAATGACAGCGATCGCTTTGCCTCGTTTCAACTGAAACTTTTAGCAGCAGGAGCACTGCCCGATGCCAACAAACCCTGGTACCGCCTAACGCCATCCGTTTCGTCTAAAATTCCGGTCGGCGACTGCACCCGCTTTCAGATCGAAATCTTTGACTTGCCACCGATCGCTCAACAGTTTCGAGGCGCGATTGACTTAACGGTCGAAGTCACTTCACGGGAACTAGAGAATCAGTACGATCGCCAACCCTTGCGGTTGCTGGCAGACGGTATCCAGGAACAGCCACCTGCATTGACCCTGACCATGCCCGTGCAGCAAGCCAGTCCCGGTGAGCGGTTGGTGATCGCCGCTCAAGTGCATAACCCAACCCGATCGCCCCTAGAAGCAACGCTGCGGCTCTCTGGGTTGCCCGATCGCTGGTTTCCTGGCGGCATTCAGCAAACGTTATTAGTGGTACCTGGCAAACCTCAAACCGTTACCTTTGAGTGTGAAATGCCGCCACCGAGTCAGGCTCTGAGCCAGGTGTATCCAGTCGCTTTAGAAGCCACGGGGCGATTCCCTACAGTGACAGCGATGGGACAACTCCACCTGCTGCCTGCTGGGGCTGTCCGCTTTACCTGTGAGCCATTAGAGGCAGCGATTCCAGAATTACTAGGACGCTGGCTCAATCCAACTCAGGGCACTGCTGTCTTTGCACTCCAGTTCGATAACTTGAGTAATGTTCAGCCAAATGTAGAGCTAACAGTGAAAGAGCTGCGATCGCAACGACGGCGCTGGTTCTGGCAAACGAAGCAATCCCCAAGATCTGGCAATTTTACCAATGCTTATTCGATTGAACGACGGCGCTGGTTCTGGCAAACGAAGCAATCTCCTGCCCTTGACCCTGAACCGATCCCTCTACCGTTGAAAGTGTCAGTTGGATTGTTACCCTCGAACCTGCCCATTGGAGTGAGTACCGTTCCACTTCAGATTCAGCGTCGCCTGCCGTGGTTGGGTTGGGGCCGCTTGCAGCGCTTTGAGGTGGCAGCTCAGACGGTTGAGACTCAGGTGCCGCTACAGGATAGCCCTCAGACGGTACAGGTGCATCTGTTTCCGGTCATTCCCCTCTGGCTGCAACTGCTGGGGGCACTACTGGCATTGGGGCTAGGAGCACTAACATGGCTACTGCTAACCGATCCAGGGCACCGGGGTCCTGTCAATTCAGTCCAGTTCAACGGTCAGGGTACAGAAGTAGTGAGTGGCTCTCATGATCAAACCATTCGTCGCTGGCGAGTGCAGAATCAGAATCTTCGCACGCAAAGCCGGATTGTCAATCTTACAAAAGCGGTGCGAGTTGTTCGCTACCGTCCAGTCAACAATGATCAGGTTGCTCTGGGGTTTGAGAACGGTGAAATTCAACTGGCAAATCTGCTGACGGGTCGTCGATCGCGGCTGACACCCGATAAAGACGATCGTGTGTTTGCGCTGGCGTTCAGTCGCGATGCTCAGACGCTTTACAGTGGTCACGGTAGCGGGTTGATCTTGCAATGGGATCTCAGTCGTTTCCTGCCTGAGCAGACTGCGCCTCAACGCGCCTACGATGTTCGCTTTGCCATCACAGCGATCACACTGAGCGGTAATAACTACAGCCATCTGGCGATCGGGGGACGCTATAACCGCTTGCTGCTGCTAGCCACTCAAAAAGACACGACTAAGCCAACAAAAGCAGCGCAATTTTTAGAAATCCCTTATCCCTCCGGTAGTTTAAATAACTATATTTCTAGCCTTAGCACCGCCGAACAGCAGCCAAACCTGCTTGCCATCAGCGACACTCAGGGACGTATCAGCGTGTGGAATACCGATACCTGTCTGGCAAATCGCGATCGCTGTACCTTCATCGAGCAACCCTGGTTGGGGCATGAGGGTAGCCCCGTTCGAGCCGTAGCGCTCAGTGCGGATGGTTGCTTTTTGGCAAGCGCTGGGGACGATGGCGACGTAAAGCTGTGGTCACTGGACGGTCAGGGTGCGCGCCGCTCTAGTGCTGCCACTGGACGAGTGTTAGCTCACCTGGGTAAACCGCTGAAGGCTCTGGATATCGTGCAAACTCGCGATGCAATCTGGGTAACGAGTGGCGGCGATGATGGCCAAGTACGACTTTACGAGGTGCGGTTTGCGGGCAACAACCGAGCCGACGATCGCTGCCCTGTGCTGTCAGGAGGTGGATCATGACCGTGAATGAAACCGTGAACGAGACCAGTAGCCGCACGATCGCAAATCAGCCGCTAGCTATCACCGTCTCTGCCTGGGATCGCAACCAGGTAACACCGGGAGCAAAACACTACCTGGGTGTTACGATCACTAACCGCGGCGGTCAGGATGCGGTGGTGCAGGTGCGATTGGAAGCAACATCGGCATTGCTCCGTCTGTGGTGTGTCCAGCCAGAGCAATGGTTGGCGTTGAGCCATAAGAACATCGGTGAGTTGACCTTTTGCTTGCAGGTGCCTGATGATACCGTCCCGCAGTGGTTGGAGTATGAAGTTGTAGTCCGTCCTCAAAACGCCTACGCAGACTATTACCTGCCACCGACTCGCTGCCGTCTGCAAGTTTTGGCTCCGGAGACCGCTGAAACCACTCAAGATCCAACCTTCACGTTCAGCCCCAATACGACCCCCGATCGCCCAGTCATCGTCCAGCCAGGAACAGTGGTGCCGATCGAACTGGTCGTCGAAAATCGCTCTGAGCGCGTCGATCGATTTCGCCTGGAGTGCACGGGCTTGCCAGCCGATTGGGGCATTCAGCTTGAGTATCCCCGCGATTATGGTGGCTTGGGACTGGTGCAGGGTGATGACAGTTTGGGGGTCAATCCTGGCGATCGTGGCATCATTCACGCCTTACTCCAGTCACCCGCCCTGCCTCTTGCCGGGATGTACCTGCCCACATTTCGTCTCGCGTCTGAAAACGACCCTGACCTGGGTTTACTGGCGCTGGTGTATCTGCGCATTGAACCCATTTACCGCGTCCAAGCGCAGTTGGAAGCAATTCACGATCAGGTGAGCGAGCGTCCCGCTCAGTTTGCACTTCGGTTCGCCAATCTGGGCAATACGTCTCGCCAGGTCTCTGTCAACCTCCAATCTCTATCGCAACCAGGAGACTGCACCTATCAACTAGCCAACGAGACAGTTACCGTTGCACCGCAGGCAACCACTGAAGTGCCTTTAGAAGCGCGTCCGCAGCGATGGTGGACTCGTCCCTGGTTTGGTACAGGCAAAGTTTATCCCTTTCGGGTCGCTTTCATTGATCGCGATCGCCAACCGATTGCCCCCGAAATGGTGCAGGGAACTGTTACCTGGAAGCCCCGTCCCTGGTGGCAACTCTTGCTGGTCGTGCTAGCCGGATTGGGTTTAGTGGGAACTCTAGCATTCCTGATCTGGTGGTATTTTCTCCGCCCTCCCACCCCACCTGACGTGCTGGAATTTGCTGCCGAAGATAGCCGCTATGCTGAAGTCAATGGCGATATGGCACGGGTGCGCTGGCAAATTGAGCATCCAGAACGGATTCAAACGCTCAAGCTCACGGGTTACAGCCCTGAAGGCGACGTACTGAGTGGACCGCTAGTGTATGAGTTCACTAACGGACAACTACCAGCAGCGTTGCAACCCTTCTGCACGCAGCAAAAAAAACTACTCCACTGCACTCAAATTCGCAGTGATGCCTTTCAACCCGGCAAGTATGTGTTTGAGTTGATCCTGACCCCTAAAGGGCGGCAAGCAGCCCCTCTTGTTCGCAAAACCACACCTGTAGAAATCGCTGCCAAACCGTTGCCGATCGTCACAGCTCTCATACCAAAAGCCTTGGTTTATCGAGAAGCCGCAGCGGGTGCCCTTACCCCTGCTGAAGCAGCGCTACCCGTTGCTGATGCCGCCGGTGTGCGGTTGGACTGGGCAGTAACGATGCCACAGGACATCCGGGCATTGCGCCTTGTAGGGCGAGACAAGGATGGCAAGATGGTGGGTGATCTCTGGTATGAATTTGCTAAGGTCGGTGAATTGCCAGCAGCCTTGCGTCCCTTCTGCCGTATCGGGGCAACCCTCGTTTGCCAGAATGTGCCAACAGGACTTAAAGCCGTAGGGGAGTATCGGTTAGAACTGCAAGCGCTGAGTGCTGACGCTCCGAGCAATGCCAAGACACCGGAGCTATCAGAGGCAACGGCTCCAAAGCCTAAAACAACGGAACTGATCAAAATTCAGCCACAAATACCCCAAATTCTTAGCTTTCAGATCAACGGTCGAGAAGCGCCGAGCAAGCTACTAATCCCCGTGCAAGCGCGGCAAACGTTGCCCCTCGTTCAAATTAGCTGGCGAGTGCAGGGAGGAGCCACTACCCGCGTTGAGCTTACTCCATCACCGGGTACCGTTCCGTTAACAGGCAAAATTGGGTTTCCCTTAAGTCCGCAAGGCGGCACGACGATCGTCCTGCAAGTCAAAACCCTCACTGGGGAGGTCTTAAGCCGATCGGTCACGGTAGAAGTGTACAACCCCAATCCTACTGATGCCGCTGCGATCGCAGAAGCAGCAGTCAAAGCAGCCGAGAAACGCCCATCAGCAACACCCGCATCACCTGCGCCAAATGCCCCCGGCTCACCCGCGACTCCAGCCAGTGGTGCGCCTAGCCCTGGTGCAGCATCCGCTCCAGCGGTGAACGATCGCTTGTCACCGTCTGAACAAGCACCCCAATTTAACTGAGGAGACTAAGCAGATGGTAGTCCGATGGCGGGGTAGACAACGGATCAAATGGGGACTCATTGCCGTTCTGTGGTGGAGTCTTATGCGTTCGTCTGCGATCGCTGCCGAACGGCTGGAGGGACTGAAAGACCCCAGCTACTGGATTCAGCTTTGTACTCTGCTGTCAACGACCAAGCCAGCCGACGCCCTTTCTGCCTGTGAACGCGCGATCGCGCTGCGTCCCGGTGATGCCCAACTCTGGGCACGATATGGTGCGCTACAACTGGGGCTGAAACAATATCTCGATGCAATCGCCTCACTGGATCAAGCCATCAAACGGCAGCCTAAAAATGCTCAAGTCTTGACCGATCAATGCCTTGCCTGGACTGCCCTCAACCAAAAGGAACCCGCCCTTGCTGCCTGCGACAAAGCGCTTCAAGTCAATGCCAACTGGGGCAATCGCTCGGCGGTCGTTGCTCATCATGCTCGCAGCGTCATTTTGAACCAACCGGAAGTGTATGAAGCTGCCCTCAAAGTCTACGAGAGTGTGCTGCAACAAACGCCAAATGATTCACTAACGTTGTTTTATCGCGGTGAAACGCTGGTAAAAGTAGGGCAACTGCCAGTGGCGATCGCCATGTTTGACCGGGCGCTTCAAGGCAACGGCAATTGGGGACCAGAAGCCCCCCTTCAGGTTTGGTATGCCCGTGGCACCGCTCACCGCAACCTGGGTCAGCTAGAGTTAGCAGTTCAATCCTTTGATCGTGCGCTACAGCTCGACCCCAACCATGCCCCCAGTTGGTTCCAGCAAGGTCACAGTCTGCGTCAACTCAAGCGGCCGTCCGAAGCGTTGATCGCTTACAACCGAGCGGTAGAGTTAGAGCCGAAGTCCGCTCAAGCGCTCTTGGGGCAATGCATTGTGCTGAATCAGGTGCAGCAAGCCGAGGCAGCGCTGGCTGCTTGCCAAAAAGCCATCCAGGGTGGTGACGGCTGGAGTGCAGCTGATCTGGCGCAAGCCTGGAACCAGCAGAGTCAGGCTCTCGCAACGCAGGGCAAACTAGAAGACGCACTGGCGGCAGCTAATCGGGCAGTGGCAATGCGATCGGACTGGGGAGAAGCGTGGAGCGATCGTGCCGTGGTGCTCTGGTATCTCAAACGCTATGAAGAGGCGCTGGCATCCGTGCAAAAAGCAGTGACCATCAATCCTGATGATGCGCGTGCCTGGGCTAATCAAGGGCGCATCTTGCGATCACTGAACCAACCAGAAAAGGCGCTAGCTGCTTACACCGAAGCCACCAACCGCGATCCACGAGATGCAATCACTTGGGCGAATCAAAGCGTTGTGCAATGGACACTTGGCAATTTTGACGCGGCTCTGGAAACGGCGAATCGATCGCTGGCAGTCAATCCTAAGCTGGTGCAGGGATGGCAAAATCGTGCCGTGGCGCTGGTTGCTTTAAAAAAATATCCAGAAGCGCAATCCAGCTACGAACAGGCGATCGTGCTGGACAAAACGAACGCTGAAGCCTGGGCAGGACTGGGCTTAGTGCTGGCACAACGTCAGCAGTATCCCAAAGCTATTCAGGCGTTGCAAACCGCCCTTAGCCTCAATCCTCAAAATCCGCTAGCTCAACGAGCACTGCAAGCCCTGACCGAGGCACAGCCACCAGCGGCACCAAGTCTACGTTGAAAGAATATACGTTAAAAATGTACTTTAAAGCGGTTTGTAGGTGCAGTTCATGAGAGTAAGAGGTGAGGGCTAACTAAAGTCCATTGTGTAACTAGAAAGGGTGCTAGACAGTTGAGATAGTCCGCCAGTCCTTGCGCTCAGAAGAAGGTTTTCCATGCTATCGCGTCGTCGCTGGTTATGGGTTGCAGCATTTCTGCTTACGATCGCGCTGAGTCTGCATCCCTGGAGCGGTGACGCAACACCAGCGATCGATACGCTGCTTCAGCAGAGCCGCCTGCGCTATGAAGCGGGTCAACTTAACGAAGCAAAAGCCCTCCTCCAACAAGCACAGCAGCAGTCTCAAGCGCAAGGCGATGCCTTGACGCAAGCGATCGCTCTAAGTAATCTGGCTTTAATTGAAAGTGACCAGGGAGACTGGCAGGCTGCTAACCAGTCGATCGCGACGAGTCTCCAAATCTTGCAAGCCGCTGCTAAAACGCCTGCCAAAATAGCCGTTTCCGCTCAGGTGTTAAACGTGCAGGGACGACTGCAACTGGCACAAGGAAAGGCTCAAGCCGCCCTACAAACCTGGCAAAAAACCACCACGCTGTATCAGCAAACGCAAAATTCAACTGGGGAACTGCAAAGTCAGTTGCGTCAGGCCCAGGCGCTACAAGCGTTAGGACTTTATGAGCGTGCTTACCAGGAGGTGTTGCTGCCCCTGCAAGAGCGACTGCGGCAACAGCCCAATTCAAGCACCAAAGCCTGGGGGCTGCGAAGTTTGGGAACTGCTATTGGCATTGTTGGCAACCTGACGGAAGCACAGAAGGTAACGCAAGAAAGCCTTGCGATTGCCGAGCGCCTCAAAGATGCCCAGGAAACTGCCGCTAGTCAACTGGCTCTAGCGAATTTGCTTGCCACCCGTATTCGAGAAAATAGCAATACTGGCAACCTGAAGAAACTGGAGCGAGAGCAACTCCAGCGCGACATTACGAACGCCATCACCCTTTACGAACAGGCAGCCGTACTGCCATCGCCGAACCGTCTGCGGGCAGAATTGAACCATCTCGCGCTCCTAACCCATCTCGCGCTGCTGATCAAGAGCGCCGAGACCGGCTCCCAGATGGATGCCAACCCATTGATCACGTTCCTGAAACAAATGATCACGTCCCGACAAGCATTGATCACATCACTACAACCAACTCTTCTTACCCTGCCACCCGATCGCCCCAGCATTGAAGCGCGCTTGAATTTTGCCAACAGTCTCTTGCGCCTGCCTGCTAACAAAGAGACGTTAGCAAACACCACTCTTCCCCTACTTGGCAAAGCAGTTGATCAGGCAAGTACTCTGCATGACTCTCACCTACTCGCCAATGCCCTTGGCAATTTAGGACGGGCACAGGAACAAAGCCAACAGCTCGCAGTCGCCCAAAAGACAACAGCACAGGCATTACTGACGGCAAAGTCAGGCAACGCCATCGCCCAAATTTATCGGTGGTCAGCCCAACTAGGACGGTTGCAAGAACAGCAGGGCAATCGTCAGGGTGCGATCGCCTCCTACACGCAGGCAGTGAACGCGCTGCGTACCCTGCGGAGCAATTTGTTGGGCATCACTTCAGAAACACAGCTACTTGATCAAGAGACCCTAGAGCCTGTGCATCGGCAATTGGTCAGCCTGCTTTTACCAGACGATGGCTCACAGCCCAGTAGCAATACGCTGAAGCAAACCCGCGAAGTGATTGAATCGCTGCAACTCGAAGAAATTAACAACTACCTTCGTGCGTCCTGTTTGCAAGCGCAAGTGGAAATTGACGCTGTTCCAGTACCCAACAAAACAGCCGTCATTTACCCGCTCATTCTGCCAAAACGAATTGCCATCATCGTCAGCGTGACCGGGCAGGAAACCAAATTATATAGCCAGCCGATCGCCCACGAAACTGTCGAAGCAACGGCAACGATATTGCAGAAAAGGCTGCGAAATCGGATTAGTTTGAAATATCAAGAACCATCTAAGCAGTTGTATAACTGGCTAATCAAACCGATTGAAACGGTTCTACAACAAGAGAAGGTAGAAACCCTGGTATTCGTTTTAGATGGTGCGTTTCGCAGTGTGCCGATGGCGGCTTTATTAGATGGCGAACAGTTTCTGATTGAAAAATACAGCATTGCCACCACACCCGGACTGAAACTCACCGACCCGAAACCATTGCAGGCAAGAGCGCTGTCTAGTGTTGCCTTTGGGCTGTCAGAAGCAAGCACCATTAGCTTACCGGGGGGTGGCTCTCAATCTTTCTCAGAGCTGCCGTTTGTGCAAGCAGAATTGGCAGATCTGCAAAAGCAGATTCAGCCATCGCTGGTGGAACAGAACAAAGCCTTCACCCGGAATCAGTTCAAACAATTGCTCCAGAAATCGCAAGCACCCATTGTCCATCTCGCCACCCACGGACAATTCAGCGCCAACCGCGATCAAACGTTTCTGGTCGCGTCCGATGGCGTGATCAATATTGACGACATGGTGATCGCGCTCGGTACAGGCGATAACACGCGCACTACTCCCATTGAGCTTCTGGTCTTAAGTGCGTGCGAAACAGCTCTTGGTGACGATCGTGCCCCTCTTGGTTTAGCAGGCATTGCGCTGAAATCTGGTGCAAGAAGTACGGTTGCCAGCTTATGGCAGGTCAACGACAACGCCACAGCCCTGTTGATGCAGCGCTTTTATCAAGCAGTGGCAACTCGTACAGTGACGAAAGCTGAAGCTTTGCAACAAGCACAACAGTTGCTTCTCAATAACCAATCTCTTCGCCATCCTTACTTTTGGGCACCGTTTGTTTTAATTGGTAACTGGTTATAGCGGAGATTTTTATGCAACGTCGCGATCGTGCTTATAAGGTTAGCTTGTGGCTACTTGCCTCTTTTGCTTTAGCCAGTTTCGCCACTAGGGTGCAGGCGCAGGTGGTACCCGACAATACCCTTGGCAACGGCAATAACTCAGTCACGTCAGCCACTGGCAACCGCACTGATATCACCGGCGGTGCAGGGCGTGGTTCTGCCCTATTTCATAGTTTTGAGCGGTTCAACATTAGCCCCAACGAGCAAGTGTATTTTGCTAATCCGACGAGCATTCGCAACATTTTTAGTCGGGTGACAGGTGGCAGCCTTTCCAACATTGATGGACTGTTGGGTGTGGCTGGCAGCGCCAATCTGTTTTTCATGAACCCCAATGGCATTATCTTTGGTCCCAATGCCCGTTTGGATGTGTCTGGCTCCTTCTTAGCAACTACCGCCAATGCGCTGGAGTTTCCCGATAATCAGAAGTTTGCCGCCACGGGCGATCGGGCTGTGCCCTTGGTGGAAGTGAATCTTTCGATCGGGCTACAATTTGGTGCTAACCCTCCTGCCATGCTCACAAACCAGGGCAACTTGTTTGCTGGACAAGACTTAACGCTGACATCTGATCGCTTGACATTATTAGGGCAATTAGTTGCTGGTCGAAACCTTACTCTAAAAGCCGAAGATACTGTGCAAATCAGAGATGGAACATCAACTCCCTTTCTAGCACTATCGGGGGGAAACACTCTGATCCAGGGCAATAACGGCATTGATATTTTTGCCCTTAATTCTGCTACCCCCTCATTCCAAAGCTATGGCAGTTTCACCCTGATTAGTGATGGCATAATCTCTGCCGATGCTCATTTCCTCAGTGGTGGTAACTTTTCCATGCTGAATCGAGCAGGACAACCAGGCAAATTTGTGAGTATCTATGACCCAATTATTCTTGTTAATGGAGATGTCACCTTTGGTGACTATGAAGGCACGGCACTGAAAGTAGAAGCCACAGGTAGTATTACAACTGGACGGATTACCATCACGGGTCCAGATCCTAATTTTGCTGGAATTCCAACAACGATCGGTCGTGTTAATCTTACTGGCACAACTAACGTAGATAGCGCTGATATCTCCAATGGATTTGGTGCTGTTCCTACTAGCGTCTTGGAAAGTTTTTTGGGACTAGCAGCCAATACCCTAACTGGGTTAGGAAATGGAACCGCTACTGAAGGATCAGCACTCAGAGCAAGCTTTAATGTGCCAGCAGTCGGAGTTGGTGATACTGCTCAGTTTGACTGGAATTTTATCACCTCAGATGTTGCGCCCTATAACGACTTTTCATTTGTGACCTTGACTGGTCCTGATACAAATATTGTCAACACCCTAAGAAGTAGGTCTGCTTCACCCTCTACTAGTCCCTTCCAGCAAACAGCACTAGCTCCTGGGCGCTACACCTTAGGGATTGGGGTGGTGGATGTGCTAGATGCCTCAGTTGACTCACGTATTGATGTCAGCAATATTGTGCCAACCCTAACCCGCTCTACTGATCCAGATGCACCAACACTGGGTCGGAGTTCGGCGTTAATTTTACGCTCTGGAGCAACCATTACAACTCCCTTTACGGTGCTGCCAACCTCTACTGGAGGAGCTACTTTCAATTCTGGTGGCACCTTGCCCACAGGTAGTATTCAAGTTACAGGAATTAATACGTCATCTGCTACTGGAGCAGGTGGACCTGTCATTTTAGATGCCCAAGGAGGAAACATTTCTTTTGTTTCGTTCGACCCGAAACTTCCTCCCTCAATTAATACCTCCTCTTCTTTTGATACTGGGACGGGAGGTTCTGTAAGCCTCATAGCAACAGGCGATATTACACTTCCAAATACCCGCATCCTCAGTACTGGTCGCGCTGGCTCCGGCAACGTAACAATTACAGGAGCAAATGTTTCTCTGACTGATGGTACGTTAGTCGATGCAGGTGCAATTGGTACCAACGGCATCAGTGGTAATGTCTTCATTACAGCCCAAAATGGTGGTTCCATCAATCTAAACCAGAGTGCTGTGATCACATCCATTAACACGGGCGCTCAACCTAGCCGTGACCTCGCCAATGTCCCACCGGAAGGCAATATTACTCTCCAGGCTGGCTCCATATCATTTTTATCATCAGTGCTGAATGCAAGTACCAATGGTGGCAGAAATGGCGGGACTGTTCTGTTACAAGGCATCACCAACAGTCCTCTCAATAGCGTTTCTTTGGATAGTGAAAGTGCGATCGTTACAACGGTGGATGCTCAGGCAGGTGACCCAACTGGAACGAACATCATTCAAGGTGGCAATATTCAGATCACCAGTGGAACGCTGGCTCTTACCAATGGCAGTAGTTTACAGGCTCAGAACTTAAGCAGCCAAAATACAAGAGCCGGTAATATCACGTTGGATATTTCTGGTGCCGATAGTGCTACTACGCCGGCCCTCAATATTTCAGGCATTGGTTCGACCCGCTTACCCAGTGGCATTTTTGCTTCCAATGAAGCGGATATCAGTGCATCGGGGGGCGGCAACATTACCGTGAATGTTCCCAATGGCACGATGGGTGTGTCCGATCGTGCCGTACTCAGTACCCAGAATCGCAGTGATGTTACAGGTGGTAGCATCACGGCAACTGTACAGAATTTACAAATTAGTTCCGGCGGTCAATTTATTGCGTCTACTACTGGCAGCGGTGCTGCGGGAAGTATTGTGGTCAATGCCACAGGAACTGTTGATATTTCTGGTTCTGCAACCCCCTTTCCTGCCCCGTTGACATCTCCCTTCAATCAACCCGGTAATCCAACAACAGTGGCATTCCCTGGCACTTTCAATGCCCCTACAAATAATCCAACGACGCAACCTAATATTGAGTCATCCGATCGCTTCCAACATCAAACGGTAACAGCTAACGGAACAGACCAATTTGTCTATTACTCCTTTGAAGTTTCAACAGCAGGAAGTCAGGCCATTTTTGATATTGATGGTGATGCTAATAATAATGATGCTGCTGATGTAGGTAGTTTTGACACTGAACTGTTTCTGTTTAATGCTACCACTGGCGAGTTACTCGCCCAGAGTGATGATTCCGATACCGCTAATGGTGGAACTGGCAGTAGTTCTGTGATTGGCTCTGACGCGGGTGGTCAATATGATTCCTACATCAATTATGTATTTTCGACACCAGGTGAATACGTCTTGGGGGTTGGCAAATTTTCTACTTCTAGCGTTGCTGCACCGACCTTCCTCCAAGGAACTGCTCCTGCTACCACTGATACCTACAATCTCCAGGTTTCTCTGGAAGCACCAGGTCAAAGCCAGGGATTGATTCCCAATCAGGGTCTCAACAGCGGCTTGTTTGCCCAAGCTCTTTCTACTGGAAGAGGTGGAAGTATTACTGTTCAGGCAGCAACCTTGGGGATAAGTAATAACGCCGAAATCAACGCTAGCACTTCTTCAAGTGGTAACGGTGGCAGCGTTAACATTAACAATGTTGGCTCGGTTACGCTGAACAACAACGCAAATATTAGTGCAAATACTTCTCCTTCTTCAGGCGGTAATGGAGGAAGTATCAGTATTACAAATGCAGGGTCAGTGGCGCTTACCAACAACTCCAATATTAGTGCAAACACCGAAGGAGATGGAATAGGCGGTAGTATTGAAATCTCTTCAGGCTTGTTTTCGTTAAGCAGTAACTCTGCCTTGAATGCAACCACGACTGGCAATGCAAATGGTGGTAGCGTCTCTATTACCACTACAAATACCCCTGGTTCACCTGTTAGTACGCCAATTCTTCAAATCGATGGTGGGAGAATCTTTGCAGGTGTTGAAAGTCCAGTTAAGCCGAATTTCAGTGATACCACCCCTGGTATAGGTGGAAACATTACCCTCACGGCTAATAATGGGTCAATCTCAATGACTAACCTAGCACTGGTGGATGCTAGCACTAACAGTGATGGGAGAGGAGGTGATGTTCTGGTGCAGACGACAGGTGGCGGAGCAGTTTCCATAATCAGTGGTTCTCGCATTGAAGCACAGACAAGGGGATTTGGTGCAGCAGGGAATATCCAGATCAATGCACCCGATATCTTCATCTCCGGCGCTGCCGCATGGGGCTCAGAACCTCTTTATAGTGGGCTATATGTTTCTGCACAAAATCAGAATAGTGCACCCGGCGGAAGTATCTCTGTCAACACAGCCACACCTGGACAGAGGCTAGTCGTTTCAGAGGGAGCGGTTTTAAGTGCTCTTAACCGCAGTATAAATCCTGGTGGCAGTATCGCTGTGAATGTTGAGAGTATTGAACTTCTCAATGGTGGGCAATTAGTCACTGCGGCTGAAAGCACAGGTCAAGCAGGCAATATTACCATTGAAACTCCCAATCTCTTGATCTCTGGAACCACTAATGTTGTCAGTCGGCGCAACGTAGCAAATGATAGTGGTGAATTGCTTGAAGCTGAGCCGAATAATTTACTAATAGGTTCACAACCGATCAGCAATTTTTCTCTGTTGACTAATTCGAATACTGAGTCATCTACAGTTATTCCTCATGTCACTGTTTCTGGTAACGGAGATGGCACATTCGACTACTACTCATTTAATGCCACGACTGGCAATCGAGCTATCTTTGACACCGATAGCGACCTTGATACTCGACTCTTCCTCTTCAATGGCACAACCGGAGAGTTGTTAGCACAGAATGATGATTCTAATACCTCACTCGGTGGTCAGGGCAGTAACAGTACCTTAGACTCTTACATTGACTATACTTTCACGAACCCTGGACTCTATATTATTGGCGTTGGCAAATATGACTTTGCTCCAAGTGGTACAACTCCTAATCCGACTACGGGAGTGGGGACAGTACCATTTAGGGGTGGAGACACCTATATCCTCCAAGCTTCCATTGATCAGCGCAACACCCGCAATGCTAATCAGGCTTCCATTGATCCATCCAACACCACTAACGTAAGTCGAGTTACCAGTAGCGGACTATTTGCTCAAAGTACGGCTGTTGGTGGTGCGGCTGGTAGCATCACTGTTAATAGCACAGGAACTGGACAAGTCATCCTCAATAATGGGGGTCAAATTTCTGGTTCTACGGTTTCTGGGCAGGGAGGAAGTATCAACCTCAATGGACTGAGTACCTTACAGGTTGCAAACAGCCTGATTTCCACATCTACCACTGGTGACGATGGTAGTGCTGGCGCGATCTCTGTAAATGCAGCTTCTGTGGGTTTAAGTGGAGTTTTGCCAGGTGGTATCCTACCTTCCGGTACAGCTCAAATTGGTGGTTTGTCAGCCCAAGCAGACCAAGGCACTGGTTCATCGGGACAAATTGCCGTAAACACTAGTCAGCTAACCGTTCAAAATAGAGCCGCGATCGCCGCCGCCACCGATTCTGGTATAGGGAATAACATCACCCTCAGTGGGGTAGATACTTTGCAAGTCAGCAATAATAGCAATATTTCCGCCTCAACCGAAAGCGGTATTGCTGGCAATATTACGTTAAACACCACAGCCAGCCCAGCCGCCACAGTTGTTCTCAACGATGGCAGCATAGCGGTGACAGCAGAGCTGGCAGGAGGAAGGGCTGGCAGTGTCACCCTAAATGCCCGATCGATCGACCTACAGAACAACTCCGACATCTTGGCTTCCAATGTCTCTGCTCCCAGCAATGTCAGCAGTGGAGACATTACGTTAAACAGATTAAATACCCTAAATCTGAATAACAGTCTGATCTCCGCTTCCACTCAAAGCGGTGTGGCTGGTAATGTCAGTGTTAATGGCAACGGTCAACCTGCTGCTCAAGCCGTCACATTGAGTGGAACAGGTCAGTTTGACTTAAATGATAATGATTTGATTGACAGGAATGAAACAGTTGGTGGCATTATTGCCACAGCCACCAATGGGGGTAATGCTGGTGCAGTTAGTATCAATACCACAAGTTTAGATGTCAACAATGGAGCATCCGTTGCGGTCGGTAGTGCTAATGGTGATGGTACAGCGGGTAGCGTGGATATTCGTGCCAGAACTGTAACTCTCAATAATGCAGCCCAGATTTCAGCCGAAACCGATGCGGGTGGAGCCAGTAGACCAGCCGACATCACGTTGCAGGGCTTGCAAACGCTGACTGTGAATAACAGTTTGATTTCCTCCTCCACCCAAAGTGGCACTGCCGGAAACGTAGAGATAAATGCCACTGGACAAGTTCTCTTCAATGGCACTTCTACTGCTTTACGGGATAGTCAAGGAAACTCTCGGATCGATCGTAATGGTAATCCGCTAGGAGGACTTGTGGCAGAAGCCAAACAGGGAGGAACAGCGGGCGATGTAACCATTACTGCTGGACAATTCACAGTGCAGGATGGGGCACGGGCAAGTGTTAGCAGCCCCGATGGTCAAGCCGGAAGTTTGAGTGTGACTACAAACGATCTCCGGCTCAACCGGGGCACCCTAGAAGCGATTGCTGGGGCTGGAGACGGTGCCAACATTACCCTCAAGGTTGCGCCAGGAGGATTACTGTTGTTGAGAAACGGTAGCCTAATTTCAGCCAATGCCAACAACCAGGCGAATGGTGGCAATCTCATCATCGATGCGCCCTATATCATCGGGCAAACGTTTGAAAACAGCGATATTGTGGCGAATGCAGTACGGGGACAGGGTGGCAAGATTGATATCAAGGCGAATGCGATCGTTGGATTGAGATTTCGACCAAAACAAACGCCTCTCAGCGATATCACCGCCAGCTCGGACTTTGGTATCAACGGCAGTGTGAACCTTAACACTCTCTCGACTGATGTCACCCGGGGGGTTGCGACACCCCCGGTCATTTTCACTGATGTTTCCCAACTTAATAAGAGCGCTTGTGAAGCCGTAGGAGCAAAGGCTGCGGTCAACAGTGAACTTCGTATTGCCGGACAGGGTGGTGTGACCTTAAGCCCAACGGCACCCTTACCTGCTCAACAAACCTCTAGTGACTGGGTTTCGCTAGATGTTAGCCCCCAAGTGCAAACGAATGTCACCTTTTCCAATGGGGCAACCGTCGCATTACAACCAGGACAAACTTATCAAGTGCAAGCGACCTGTATCAAAAGTTGGAAAGAGCAGCAGCGATCGCTCCTCTAGAAAAACACAACACCATTCAGCTTCTACCAAACATCCACTCAGTTGAACCTGGAGGTTAATCAAATCATGAAATACTGCACTCAACTTGTGCCTGGTTTAGCATCCTTACTCCTTCTTACAAGCATCCCTACGAAGGGACAGGCTCACACCAATATTTCACCCAGCTTAACCGTTCCATCTGCCCCAGCACTCCAGGCTCAACGTAGACGGCGTGCCCTTTCTTGGCGTGTGGGTGTGCGACCATCCCTTTCCCGCCTTAGTGGGTTTAGCCGCAGCATCAACAGTTGCACCGATCAGACACAGATTACTGCCTTTGTGCCACCACGCCGATTAGATGAAAAAATTGATAAGGGGTATGGCGCTGTTGATACCACTTTGTCGAGCCATCCCACCTTTTGGGTACAATTAGCGTCAGTGCCAGCAGGTACACAAATGCAATTTACGCTGCAAGATGAGTTTGGTAAAAAGCAGCTTTACAATAGCTGTTTTCAGTCCAAAGAACCAACTGGTCTTTTGGGTATTCGTCTGCCCCAAACAGCACCCGCTCTAACGGTTGGCAAGCAGTATGTGTGGCAGATGGCAATCGTCTGTGACCTTAATGATCGTAGTAGCGATCGCGGTGTGCTAGGTAGCTGGATTCAGCGTCTTGATCCAGCCCAAATTAAGCCAACACAAGGGTTTAATCCAAAACCATTAGTGCAAGCGTTAGCGCGTGCATCTAAGCAAGAACAGCCTGCTTTGTATGCTGACTTGGGCATTTGGCAGGATGCTGTCACGACCCTCATTGATCTGCAACTAAAACAGCCCAAAAATCAGAAATTAAAAGCTGACTGGCGTAGCTTATTAGCAGGGGCGCAGATGAACGAATTTATAAACGCGCCTTTTCTCGGCGTGAAATAAGCATACTCACTGCTCCCAAACCCTTGCCTTAATCTTGCTAGCTCAGATGCCGCTACCGAACGCTTGTTTCTCCGTTAGCTAGAAACGTACATTCGACTCTGCTTTATCACTTCGAGGTTTTGT
This sequence comes from Phormidium sp. FACHB-592, assembly GCF_014695795.1. Classification (NCBI taxonomy): domain Bacteria; kingdom Bacillati; phylum Cyanobacteriota; class Cyanophyceae; order Oscillatoriales; family Oscillatoriaceae; genus Phormidium; species Phormidium sp. FACHB-592. The sequence continues at coordinate 43,853 of NZ_JACJOZ010000014.1, read as the reverse complement.
TCATGCGGTTATCTAAAGGCATTAAAGTGGTCTCTCTGGTGTTCGCGTTGGGTGCGATCGCTGCCGTTGATTTGAGCGCAATGGCAACAGCGCTGCCCACAGACGGCACCTTGGTTGCGCGATCGTCACGGCGACGACTCAACTTCCGGGTGGGGGTACGTCCCTCTCGCTCTCGCGTGGGCGGCTTTAGTCGATCGGGCTCTTGTGGCAAGCAACCGCTATTGGCTGCCCTGGTGCCTCCACCTCAATCCCAGGAACGGTTACCCGGTGACAAAACCACTGTAGATAAAACCACGTCTGACCGCCCGACGTTTTTTGTTCACCTACCCTCCCTTCCAGGCAGCACCGCTCAATTTACACTACAAAACGAAGCCGGGACCAAAGAACTATATAACGTTGACTTTAACCTCACAGAAAAGCAAGGCATTGTTGGGATTGCCTTACCCACGTCAGTACCCGCGCTACAAATTGGGCAAAAATATCTCTGGCAAGTAGCCGTTAACTGTATTCCTGACCAACTGTCTAGCGTGGTCATTGTTAGCAGTTGGATCGAGCGGGTTCAACCGCCAGCAACCACAGGTAGAGATCGGCTCACTGTGCTAGCTCAACAAGGCATCTGGCAAGATACAGTCACTCTACTGGCACTACAGCGCTATCGCCTACCCAACGATCGCACTGTTGCCGAAGACTGGGCAGCCCTGATGGAGGATGCTGGTTTGCCCCAATTTAAGCAGTCTGTAGTGGTTCAAATCGTCAAGAACTAACTAAAGCCGGTAGGCAAGTGTGTGGGTCTCTAGCATGCTCAAGATGGTTGATGCCGATTGATACAGTAGTCTCACGCTGCGATCCTACAAAATTTCAGCCAAAGAGGCTGAACCCTAGACGCAAGAGGAAGTAACCCAGGCAATGGAGCAAATTGCTAGCCTGTTTTCCAACGTTGTTGCCATTGCGCTGCAAAACAGCAAAGGAGACATTGCAGGTGCGGCAAATCTGCTGATCCAAATCAACCTGCTGCCAGCCTCTTGTCTAACCTGTTGGGCGTTTCATTAGAGGAGTTTTGTGAAAATCCTGAAGTTGCCCAAGAGGGTTTACAAAGCTTCGTGGCTGAAGTGGCAACAGCAATGCAGAGTGGTATTAGTCAGAATCCCGATCGCACTCAAGCCATTCAAACCATTATGGATGCAGTGCTAGAAACGCTCCAATCTCGTGGGTTGAACATTCCTGACCTCAACACCAACGGACTGATCACAGAGTTTTCCAAGCTCATTTCAGATCTCCCTGACGAACTCCGAAAGGCATTTCAACTACGGGAGGCGGCTCTCCAGATTGACCAATCCTTCTCAACTCTGTCTCAAGCCTTGACCCAAAGTTTGACCCAACTACAAAATTTGGCAAGCAAATCTGATTGGTAGTGGGCTGTAAGGCTGTTTTGATGCGTTGAAACTTCTTAAAACACCAGTAGCAGGCGGGAGCACGAGATCTATGAGCAATATTTCTACTGAAGAACTGGAGCGGAAGATTAAGGCAGGCGAAGAAGTCATCGATCTCTATTTTGATTCGACGACAACAAGGGTTGGTATCCCCTGACCAATGACTTCACGCAGACGACAGGATCTTGTGACAGCAAGCCTCGATATCTCAAGCCCCATGCTCGACGAACTTGACCAAATGGCGAGTGAGCTTAGCATTAGTCGTCAAGCAGTGATTAAGATGATGCTACGCTGTGCCCTTGATGAACATCATCTTGCCAAAAGATCAGCCTCGTATTGCGATCGCTATTGAAGGAAAAATTGGGCGTCGCTTGTGGGATGAATGGGAGATCCCTAATTGGGTCAGGGTGATCGCGCTAATAGCCCTAAACGAGAACTCCTGCCATCCGTTGAATCCGCTGCGCCCAGGTTTAAGCTAAACTCGAAATTTCGAGACGACCAGAATCATGAGCGCTTTCTCATGCATGAAAAGGCTGAACTGAAAACGCGTAAAAACATTGCGTGGTGAATCAGGGTGTGAAAACGATCGAGAAAAAGAGATTTTCCTTGAGCGATCGCCCATTTTCTGCGGTGGCGTTGATGAGTGGAAAGCCCCAATCCAGTCGTGCCCGAAACTTGTCTCCCATCCGCCACTGTAAGCCAATACCCAGACTCGCTAACTTGTTTGGACTGGGTTGGGCATCGCCACGATTTTTACCCTGAGCCAGATCGAAAAAGGGAACGACTTGCAATACACCACGCAACTTCGGAACGCGCAAAATGGGGAGGTAGGCTTCGGCAGACGCGAACCAGCCCGTGTCAGCTAGTAAGGTGCTGGTGCGATAACCGCGCACTGTGTCGATGCCGCCCAAGCTAATTTGTTCGACGGGTACTAACGGGCGATCGACAAGTTGCACTTGGGCTTTGAGGGCTAAGAGTGTATCGGGGGCAAAGGAGTGAACCCAAAAGCCCCGTCCCTGCCATGCGAAAAAGCGACCATCGGGAGGTATGTCCAAAATTGTTGCACCGATAGCATTGATACCGACGCTAAATTCTGACTGGAGCGAGATCACATCTCGATCGCTGCGTTTCAACCATTCTTGACCAATCCGCAACGCTGTGACACTCGTTACGCCATTGAGATCAGAGCCTTGTGCCGGAAAGGGTAACGGGACACCATTATTAAACGTCTCTAAAAATACCCCTTCATTACGGTAATGGGTGCCTCGTAACGTCAAGGCAAATTCTTCCGTTGCAGTTTGTTTCAACGGTTGCCGGAATGACACGTCATAATTTTGCGATCGCGATTTGATATCCAGGTCTTGAAACGGTGCCTCAATGACCCGCCCGCGATTACTGCTGTAGTTAAAACTTAGCGTGCCATTGCTGGCATTGATGGGTAATGAGTAACCCACATCCCAACCATTGCTGCCTTCACTACGGTTGTAGCCAGCCTGTAAGCGATCGCCCAACCCCAGTAGATTGACTTGGCTCACGCTGATTTGCTGCCGTAAGCGCCCGACGCTGGGTGCCCGACCATTATCAACAGAGACACTTGCCTTAAATGGCACCGCTTGCTGCACTTGCACGTTGAGGATACTTCTGCCTGTTGTTGTTCCTGGTGCAAGTGTGGTTGAGATGCTGTCAATTAAGGCATCTTGCTCCAGCCATTTGACAGCATCGGCTAGTTGATCAATCTGGAGCGGCAAGCGAATGGCTTGTGACAGCCGACCCCGCACATAATTTTGCGAGAGCGGTTGCCCAAACCACAGAAATTTTGGCGGTAAGACCTCGACATTAATTGCCTCTAGTTTGCCTTCCACAACGCGAATTTCGGGCGTTGCACCGTTCAGTACCTCTGCTGGGACGTAAGCACCAGACGTGATGTAACCGTTTTTGGTATACAGCTCGGTGATCGCTTCGCTTGCCTGAACTAATTCTGCTGGGGTCAAGGTGCGCTTAATGACCATCGGGTCGCTATTAGCTGGGGAAGGTGCAGCACCACCCGCGATCGCAGTTTGCACGACTGCCGCCAGTTGCTGCTGCGAAAAGCGAGTGTTGCCTGTGATTTGTAATCGATCGACGTAAATCTCATCCTGGAGGACTGGTGGCTTGGCGATCGCGGTTGTTTCAGATGCAGGCACTGGCGTTGCAGTCGGCTTGTTATCACTCGGTTGAGCAGGAACGATCGCTGTTCCAGATTCAGATGTAGGGGCTGTAGTGCTGTCACCGGGTTGCACAGGGGCGATCGCTGTTCCAGATTCGGGTGCAGGGGTTGCAGCCAGATTGCTGTCACTCGGTTGAGCGGGGGTAATCGCAGCCTCAGAGCCAGGGACTGGTTGTGGAACAGGCGCTAAACTCGGTTGTTCCTGGTTTCGACTAGCATTGGATGACCTCGTAACAGCATTGGGCTGTAGGCTACTTGCCACGTTGCTTGCGGTGGTAGATTGCGGCGGTTGTAGTAGCGCTGCAATAATGTCCAGAGGCGACCTTGAGCGAACCGTTGCTTGTGATGGCGCAGTGGCAGCTTGCGGGGCTAGAGCCGCTGTCTGCTGCGGTTCTGAGGCAGGGGTTGGTATCGGGTTCGCTACGATCGTTGCTGGCTGACTAATAGTTCTAAAACCGTAACTAGCATGAACGGTTGACGATTGGGGTTGCGATCGGGGTTGACGATCGCTCTTAGATGGAACAATTTGCCTTGATTCAGGTGGACTGATCGATACTGGAGTCGGCATTAGCACCGGCACACGATCGCGCAGAGACGTTGGTTGTGTTCCCTGATCCGTTTCGCTGGGTAATGGCAGTAAGGTTTCTTCGATGTCGGCCTGCCAAAGTGCGCGCCCAAGCAGTACAACCCCAATGCCCAATGTCCCTGTAAGAGCAATCAGACCGACTATTTTAAGTCGATCGGATAAAGAGATGGGAGTTGGTGCCGGGTGTAATGGTATCGCTAGCGTCATTCCAGGCGGCTGTATCAGTGGAGAGAACGGTGCGTGCTCAGTTGTTCTCATCCCCAAATTCTCCTAAGCAAATGACAATGTGATGTAGCAATAAAAAGGTTGTGGGCAGTGACAAAGACATTCTGGTTAGAGAGCGCGTCTATAAAACCAAGCATCAGTTGCCATTACAACGGTAGGTGATGGGTGGGTAGACACAGTTTGCTGTCTTTAACCATTGATCGCACAGACTAATTCTGCCGCCTCTAGTGTGCCTACGCAGAATTTATTTCTATAGCCGCGAAGATTCACCAGAGCTTTTTTGAAACGTATGCTGCCGTTTACAGCATGGCGCTCAGGGCGGCGACAAACGGCTCGTCTGTGGTATATCCTCTACAATGCGGATTTCCGGTATCGCACCGTTGAACGCTGCTGTCGATATATCAACCTTCATGTTGGTGTAACCATGTGCAGCGTAGAACTGGGTGATGGCTTCGCTTGTCTGTCGTAACTCCCACTGGGCGCTATGGGGAACCCCTGGCTGATCACTAGCAGACAGCCGATCAGCATTGACTGCGATCGCCTTCTGCACAGCATCAACCAGTTCCTTTGAGGAAAAGCGGGTATTACCTGTGATCGTCAGCAGTTTGAAGTAAGCGCCCTCCTGTGGAGTACGTGTTTGCTCGATCGCCGTCTCTCGCATAGCAGAGGCAAGCTGCATTGATGTTGCTGCGGGAACAGGTAACCCAGTCGGAGCCGCTTGTTCAGAGGTATCCCTTCCACCTGTCAGGGCTATTTGAGATGGATTGAGAGCAGAGGCTATTTCTGTCGGTGCCTTTGTACGAGGTGAGATCGTTGCAGGCTGTTCTAATGTCTGTGTTTCTAGTGCACGCGGTTTGGGCACCTCTAGTAAGGCTGCAATTACAGTTGCTGTTTGGTCTGCCTGATCCATCGAGGACAGCTTCGGTGCTGGGGATGAAGGCTCCACCGCGATCGGGGGTGAAGTTTGCGGTGGCGGCAATGTTGGGACTGGGAGTGCTGCTGTAAGGGCTGGTTGTCCAACGTTCCCAAACCCGCGGCTGATGCGAATGGTAGGTAAAGCGGTTGATGGCTCTAACTGGTTTGGACGAGTGGCATTAATGGGGGCAGGCAGAGACTCTGGCGGACTCATCGCAGCAGCCTGAAGCGTTGTCACAGAGACGCGATCGCGGAGGGCAGGTAGTGAGTTACGCACGACCACATCCTCAGACGTAGGCAGGCGGGCAGCGTTAGTATCAGGTTGCCAGAGACCTTGCCCCAGTAAAATAGCACTCACCCCTACAGTGCTGGTGATAGCAAGAAGCCTAACGGCGTAGGATGTCCCAGAAGGCTGAGGTAAGGGGATGAGACGATCGCCCTTAATGACTGGGAGTGCTTGAACGCTCTCAACCGTCTTTCCTTCGGGGTTAGAAGGTGATTGTGTTGCTGTATCAGTGATCCGCATCATGAGACGCTCCTTGTAAAAGTGATGACCTAGCGTTGGGTTGATGAGGTCACAGGCTGCTGTGTGGCTTGTGTGAGGGGAATGAGCCCAGCAGCCCTGAGTAACCGCTGTCCCTCGATCGTTCGCATCAGTTCCACGAATTTTTTGCCGATCGCAGAGCGGCGATTGTTCCGTGGATAAACCACCATAAGGGGATAGCTGAGAGGGTACTGCCCTGTTTGAAAGCGATCGAGAGCCGGTCCGTAGGCTCCTTTGCGACTACATAGATCTGTGGTTGGCTCGATCGCCTGCCCATCACTCAATACCAGCGGTTGCACGGCTCCTTGCCCCTTTTGACTCAGCGCCAGCGGATACACTGAGCATTGCCCCCAGAGTTCGCTCAAGGGAGCCATGCCAATACTGCCGATGCCCTCCCCCTCAAAATCACGAATCACTCGTCGCAGGAGGTCAAGCGGGGCTAATTTCGTGATAGCAGGTATTGTTTGCAGGGTTTGAACCTTGAGTACCCGTTGTTCAAAAAGGGCGATCGCTTCAGGATTATGAGAGGTGTAGCGTTGCACACTCAGAGCTGGACCACCCACCCGTTGCCACTGGTCAATTTGTCCGGTATAAAGTTGCTGTACCTGATCGAGCGAGAGCCGTCCGTTTAAGGTGGCGGGAAGTCCCTGCTGGCGTTTGGCATAGCTGAAGGACACCACGGTTGCCAGCCCGTCGTAGGCAATTTCTTGGGCTAGCAGGTCTCTCGGCAGGTTACCAATCAATGGCAGCACCGCAAAATCGGCAGCGCCAGACTGCACCTGCGACAGCACCTGATCGAGCGACTGAGTAGGAATGTACTGCAACCGGAGTTTGGGTTGTGCCAGTGCCAGAGCCGTAGTCAGGTCGCTGCCACGCTGTAGTAAATTGCGCTGTTGCAGTACGGTTGCCCACGTACCACGCTGGACAGCCGTATAGGTGTAGTTCCCCTCTGGCATGGCACTCACTTCGGCAAGGCAGCAGGTCGAAACGGTAGGGATGGAAGACGGACGAGCCTCTGTAGACCGCAAGCGGGGCAGCAGCATAAGGGCACCGATCGCTAGTGCTCCAAGAGACAGCAGCAGCAAGGCAGAAAAGCGGCTCGATGGCTGGATCTGCGCCGTCCTTTCATTCAAGGGTGCAAGGGCAGACGGCGATCGCTCGGTTAATTTGAGCAAGGCTCGCCGAGCTGTTTCAGCTTGGTCAAACTTAGCGGTACGTAGCGAATCCAGGATCTGCCGTAGCTTCGGTTCGATCGTAATGGGCTGTGCCTCCAATCCCTGTAGCAAGGTCATGCCAATTTCACCAACAGCACGTAGATCTTGCTGACGTGTTTCTGGCGTTACCTGAGTCGGTTGCAAGTCCTTTACAGCCGGATCAAACCATTGCTCCCACAGCCGCAGGTCACAGAGGTAGACGAACGGCTGATCATGCTGCTCGGTCCACAAGATACTATCCAGACTTAAATTGCCATGCACCAGTCCATTTTGCACAGCACCTGCGGGGAAACTAAACTTCTGGTTGTGCAAAAAATCGAGCGTTTGCAAAATTTGGCTCAGGACATTCTGCACGATCGGGAGGGACAGCGCTCCATGCTGCTGAAGGTGTTGTCGGAGCGTGGGGGTACCATCCCGAAAATCGCTCACTAAAAAGCAGCGTTCACACGATGCTGTATCTGCGATCGCCTCAAAGGGTTGAATTACCCGAAAATCTTGCCGCCGCCCGTCTGCTAACTGAAAGCATGCTAACCGCTGAAAGCCGTTCTGGCGTTGATGAGCATTAATCTTAGTAAAGTTTGCGGTCGGTAGCAGAAACTCCTTAATAATGACTGGACGTTTGGACGTGAGTTCGATCGCGCTAAACAAATGCCCGTTGCCCCGCGCACCCAAGTAGGTTTTCGCTTTGTAATAGCCAATACGACCCCGAATTTCTGACTGTTCTAGAATGCCTAAAACGCTGCTATCAGGTTTTTGTAGACCTGTTTCATCAACGGTTGCTTCAATAACATCCTGCTGTGGCGGAAAGAGTTCTGGACGTAACTCCTCCAACATATCCTTCAGCCAGACATACTGCTCCAAAGAATTAAACAGATTAAGCCGTGTCGCTAACGGATACCGACGAAGGAAAGTACGGAGTAAGACTACAGCAACCTTTTTCATATGAGCGATCGCTGACTAAACAATGGAGCTAACGGTTGAGGGCTAAGGGTTGAACGTCGAAGCGCTTAAAGCCCAGATGCATCATGCGTACTTGCAGAATAAAGCGATCGCGGTCATTCCGAAACTTGACTGAAGTTAGTACTTGTTCCTTAGAAAAAGTTGCTATTCTGCCTTTGAACCCTGATTCAACTTAAGGAGCATTCTGATGGCAAAGGAAGTTGTGACTCAGCTCTTTCGTGCGGCTCAAGCAGATCCGGCTCTCCGCGAACAGCTTAACCAGGCACCCAACATCGAACAATTTGTCGTGTTGGCAAGGAATTATGGCTATGAATTCACGCTTGAAGAGTGGCAGTCCATGACTGGCTTTGCAGTTGAAGAACTAGAGGGTGAGTTGTCTGACCTTCCAGGAGCCGGTATGTGACTAACACGGTGGCGTAAGCACAGCAAAAGGCAGGAGCTTATATTGTTTCTCTCCTCACGTAAAGAAATTGGGGTTACACTGCGATCAATAACCTTTTAGGCGAGTGCAGCCTAACTTTAGTCGAGTTGTCAGCAGCAGCGCAGTCAATCACGATCGCGCTATCTCTACTTTTCTCCCACCCTTAGCGCGCTTGGTGTTCCAGCGTTGAACAGTATGGATGCGGCTCTCTTTCGATCACGAGGAACGCCAATGAAGCGGCAAGCCGCACTTGTGAATGAGCAAAAGGATCTAGTGCCATTTACAGATGAGTGACGTAAGCTTGCAAGGCTAGCACCTGTGAGCGTTCTAGGCTTTTGGTCTACTTCTAAGCGGTGCTGTTTAACCACAGTTTAGCCCAGGTCATCACAAGCTAGAACGCTGGACCGAAGAGACACCGACCTATTGCGCCAGATTTTCTGCTCACTCACAACAGCACACAGTAGGTTATGTACTCACAGGCAATTCACGCTCACTCTCTTTCTAAACCGATCTAGCAATGAGCAATCAGTTTGCGATCGCCGCTGTCACCAGCACGCTTTTTGACCTTGTCTTTCTAGGTATACGTGATGAACTGGGTAGCGGTAACATCACCGCACTACCATTGGATAAAGCGCGGAGCGGTCGAGACGGCAATCAGGTGAATCTGTTTCTTTACCATACGATGCCGAATACTGCCTTTCAAAATGACTACCGTCCCAGTCGGGGCAAGCATAGTCATACAGGCAAACCGCCGTTGGCATTGGATTTGTTTTACTTAATTACCGTTTATGGGCAGAGCGACAGTGAAACCAAAAGTCATCGTTTGCTTGGGCAGATTATGAATGTGCTGCATGATCATCCCATCCTGCATGCAGAAGAGATTGAACTGGCAACAGGGGTTGATTTAGCTGACAGTAATTTGCACCGCCAGGTTGAACAGATCAACATCACAACAGAATCACTATCATTTGAGGCGATGTCGCAGATTTGGCGAGGCTTTCAAGCTCAGTATCGGGCTTCCGTTGCTTACCGCGTGTCCGCTGTTCTAATTGATAGTTCGTTACCTGCAACAACGGCTCTGCCTGTGCTTGCCCGCAACGATGGAGAACGCGGCGCTATCGTCTTCCCTAAACCCCTTCCTGTCCTGCATGAGGTGAAACTTCCGTATCGGCAAGTGGGTGCTCAACCTGGTGATGTCGTCACGCTGCTTGGCAAATATCTGGATGAAAACGGCTTGACCATTCAAGCGCGGAACACGCGAGCCGGAACTGTCCTACAACTGGATCTGATCGAACCCGCAACGGCATCGGAAGTAAAAGTACAGCTACCCACTGCCACCGACACTGGAGACGAATGGCATGGGAGAGCAGGGTTCTACTCTATCTATGGAGTTGTGCAGCGATCAGAGTACAGTTGGACAACCAACGAATTGCCGTTGCTGCTGGCTCCTCAAGTCCTAAGCGTGACACCGCGAGAGGCAGCAGTCGGACGAGTGTTGTTAAGTTTGACCTGCTATCCCCAAATTCACCCCGACCAGCAGGTTAGCTTACTGCTTGGCGATCGTGGCATTCCACTTCACCGCCTGACCACACCTCCCAATCCGAGCGAACCCTCATTGCTCACGTTTCAAGTTGCCGCTACTCATCCCGGAACCTACCTCATACGGTTGCGTGTGGATGGGGTAGACAGCATCCCGGTTGATTTCTCCAGCACTCCACTTCAGTTCGCTGACCATCAGAAAATTAGGATTGTGGAATGACTCGTGCGGCTCCCTGGCACCAGCAGAATGCACATCATCGCTCGGCTTGTCTGGAGTGGATCAAGCTGCGGTTGCAACAGTGGTTACCGGAGAGTGAAGTGACAGAAGCGCAGGTTGCCGAGGCAATGGCTGCAAGGCTGGCAGCAGCAGCCATGAATCCCCCACTGGCACTGGTGCCGTTGGGTAAACTATTTGACCTGAATTGGTTTGAGCCATCGGTTCTATTTATCTGTGCAGCAATGGAGTTGGCACTGTGGCTCACCGCTTTATGCGCTCAGGTTCATGGCAATGACGATCGCCCCTATCCCACGTTTGCTTTGGTGATGGAACCGTTGGAAGAGCCAATGTGGCGTGTGCTATCGCCAGAACGATCGTTGCGCTCTTGGCGATTGATCGAGGTGCAGCAAGCGGGATCGCGTGAGCTAACGAGCAACCTGCTGAAAGCAGAGGAACGCGTTGTCAGTTATCTCAAGGGAAACCATTACATGAACATGACGCTCCAGAGAAATCAATCGTTGTTAATGGCTGGCTGGTTCCATGACTGATAGAATCCCGTGGCACGAAGCGAATGCCTACCACTTGTCTGCGGCAATTCACTGGCTGCGGCTGAAGCTCCAGCAGCGGATGCCGGATGCAACCGTGACCGATGCTGAGATTGCCAGCGCAGAGGAGAGCATGTCAGAGGCTGCCGCGATCGAGCCACCCCCGGCACTCATCACCTTGAGTTCGGTCTTGGGCTTAACTGAGTTTGAACAATCCTTGCTGTTGCTTTGTGCGGCGATGGAATTGGATACGCAAATTGCTAGTTTTTGTGCCAAAGTCCAGGATGATTCACAGCGGGCATATCCTACCTTTGCGCTGGCATTGTCACTGTTTGATCAGCCTTTTTGGGATGTGGTATCTCCAGAGCGACCGTTGCGTTCCTGGCGTTTGATCGAAATTCATCAAGCGGGGGCGCAACCTTTAACGGTGAGTCCGATTAAAGCGGATGAGCGGATCGTTAACTACCTCAAAGGGTTGAATTACCTGGACGATCGCCTGAGTGCGCTGCTGTCTCCGGTGACGATTCCCGTGGCGGCAGAATCTCCTGCCCAATTGCTTGCCCCTTCGCAGCAGCAGGTGGCGGAGGCGATCGCCGATCAGGTGGATGCCATTCCTCACTGGTATCAGGTGCCGCTGCTTCAACTGTTGGGTAGCGATCGCACGAGCAAACAGTTGGTGGCGCTGGCGGTGGCAGAGCAGATGAGCATGCCGTTATACCGAATGCGTGTGGAACTGTTACCTACACATGCCTCGGAGTTAGAAACGCTGATTCGGCTGTGGCAGCGGGAGATGCAGTTGTACCCGGTGGCGTTGTATCTGGATGGGGAAACGATCGAGGGCAGCGCTCCCAACAGTCCAGCCGCCGCGCTGCGTACCTTTTTGGACAGTACGCACGGATTGTTTTTTCTGGATTTGCGCGAACAAAGCGGCTCGTTTGAGCAGCCTACCCTGTCGTTTGAGGTGGAGAAGCCGACGCCGATCGAACAACGGCACATCTGGCAGCAGATCGTTGGTCCAGCCGAGAACGCGGGTGTGTTAGCCAGTCAGTTTAATTTGAATTTAGTCGAGATTCAGCAAATTGCCAGCACGGCGCAGGGGGAGCAGGATACATCCGAGTCAGGGGACAATCGCCTGTGGCATGGTTGCCTGGTGCGGACTCGTCCGAGCCTGGATCGGCTGGCACAACGGCTGGACACGAAGGCAACCTGGGATGACCTGGTGTTACCGGAAGCCGAAACCAATTTGTTGCGGCAGATGGCGGCGCAGGTACGGCACCGCAGTACAGTGTATGACGAGTGGGGCTTCCGTAATCGGATGAATCGGGGGTTGGGGGTAAATGCCTTGTTTGCGGGCGAGAGCGGCACGGGGAAAACGATGGCAGCGGAGGTGATTGCGAATGAGTTGCGGCTGAACCTGTACCGAATTGATCTTTCGTCTGTGGTGAGTAAATACATCGGGGAAACCGAGAAGAACCTGCGGAAGCTATTTGATGCGGCGGAGGATGGCGGCGCAATTCTGTTTTTTGATGAGGCGGATGCGTTGTTTGGCAAGCGGAGTGAGGTGAAGGATAGTCATGATCGCTATGCCAATATTGAAGTCAATTATTTACTCCAACGCATCGAAGCCTATAGCGGTTTAGCCATTCTGGCAACGAATATAAAAGCATCGATGGATACAGCCTTTCTACGCCGGTTGCGGTTTATTATAAATTTCCCGTTTCCATCACTGGATGATCGCCAAAGGTTGTGGGAAAAGGTGTTTCCGCCCCAGATACCCAAAGCCCCCGATTTAGATTATGCCTGGTTAGCACGTATGACCTTAACCGGAGGTAGCATTATCAATATTGCGCTGAATGCAGCGTTTGCCGCAGCGACCAGTGAGGAGCGTGAGATTACAATGCCGTTAGTGCTGGCAGCATCACGCAGTGAATTTCGTAAGCTCGATCGACCCGTTAACGAAACCGATTTTGCTTGGAAAACCCTGGAGAGAATGAGATGACCACAAAAAGGCAATCTCTCTTTCAGCGACCCCATACCGAACTATACGGGTTTGATCTACAGGAAGCAATTCCAATCATTCAGTATGCTTTAGGGATCACCGGAGAAAGAATACATGCAGCAATAACCGCGCACTGCAAGAGTGAGATTAAGAGAGGGATGGTATATCGGTGGTGAGAGGGTATGCGGCAAAATAGGATTAGGAAGCTGTCATTGGGGAGCAAGGTTTGTGAAGAAACGGTGCAAATGGAGGGACAGGCAATGACGCAGGATAGAAGACGGGAAGGGGAGGCGAAGGCGAGCAAGAGACAGGCGGTTGCACTTCGGCGCACGACAACCCATCCCCGCACGGCGGTCTATCCTGGAGCGGAGAGGATGGACGGGCGTAATGGGGGAGAGCTTCTGAGCGCTGGCCCGGCGGGACCATATTACCACCAAAATTTTAGTAAGGTACAGCTTCTGCCGGGCGAGCAAGCCCCAGCGAAAGAAAATGAGGCGGAGAAGAATAACAGGGAAAGCTCGCCGGGTTCGGGAGACAGCGGGTTAATCCAGAAAAGCAAGAAGGACAGGGCCGTCAAAAAGGCGGAAAGGCTTGGCCGCGAAGGCGATGAAATCGATTGTATTGCGTTCGAGAATAAATGGGAAGCTGGGGGATTTCCGAGCGGGTTCACGAAGAAACCGGTAACAATGAGCAGTGGCAAGTGGTACTACAACTTTGACGATGACATAGTCGGCGAGGGGCATATATCCATCTGTCCCGGGTCAAAGGAGCATCATGTGACGATGGTGGGAACGCAGCTTGGGAACAAGAAGAAGAAGCAAGCCGGCAGGGTAGCCAATTATTATTTCCACATCGTTGGAGGCGCCGTGGTGTGGGACAACGGTACCTTCGCTGCGGCTGGCATTGGAAACGCCGCTCAAAAAAACCGGATGGCGATAGTCATCAGACACTTGATTACATAGCGCTCCCAATGTCCTCAAGGTGGCGAGAGCAGCGCGATCACAGATCTTGTAGCGCGCATTAGCGAGAGCGTAACGCACAAATCCACGCCTCAGCACCACAATCCCCCGTGCTCAAAACCCCATCTACCCCACCCCTGACCTATTGCCACCAGCGGTTCAGGTACGTCTCAATCCGGATATCATCCGCATTCTTTAGGAGTAACAAGTAATGAGCAACAAGTAACAAGGCTTGAAGATAGGGAGTGCTTTATGGGTAACAAGTAATGAGTAACAAGTAACAAGTCGTCAGGATCGAGAGCGAACTTTACGCGGGTGATGATTCTTTTTGTTTCAATTTGTTGATACTTGATACAAGAATCTTGATAATGCTATTCAGCTCAGAAAGCATGGGTTCAAACCTTTGATCAGAAACAACGCCGGAGTTGATCAAGATTCGGATCCAATAACGACACTCTGAAGCTTCCTTCAGAGCGATCGAATACTTGGAAATAAAATCTTTATTTGATTGAGCAAATTCTGCTTCAGCGCAATTAGCACCAATACTTGTCCCAGCCCTCAAAAACTGCTTAGACAAAACCTTGCTGGCATCATCAAAATGCTTCTTGTTTAATTCCACATAGGCTTTAACGACCCTAACCGCAAATAATTCAGTTCGTTCTTGAATACTAATATAATTAGCCACAAGATAAAAATACCGTCATCTACCCACCCATTACCCATTACTTGTTACCCATTACTCGTTACTCATTACTTACTACCCATTACTCATTCCCGCTAATGTCAAATGCTAAGATCCTAGCCATATCCCAGAGGGTTTGAGCCATGCCTCAGCGATCGCACGCTCCCCGATCCCAAAAATCTGACAAGGACGATCAAACATCCCTCCAACATCAAGCCGTTGTCTCCTCTGGTGGACGCACAATGCCTGCACCGCTCCGCACTCATATGGAAAGTGCCTTCAATGCCAGTTTTGCCAACGTCAAAATTCATGAAGGCAATCATGTGGGGGCTGTGGGCGCGATCACCATTTCACCCATCCAACGTGCTATTATCCCCAGCCCAGCAGCACCTGGTATAGATGTAGAGCAACTGAAGAAAGATATTCAAACTCAACGTATGGAGATTCTTAAGCTTCAGAAAACTCCGAAAGGACAGATGTCATCAACGGGAGGTCAATTAGAAATTTGTTTGCGACGACTCTACAGGTTCTTTGAAGATCTGCTGAATCCAGATAAACTCGTTCAGCAGTCTTTAAAGGAATTTATAACCTGGAAAAAAGGGGATGGTGTTGAAGCGTGGGGAGCATACCGAGCACTTAGCGATGAACTCAAGCCGAAAGAACGGTCCGAAGGCGCTGACACTAAACCAACTTTCAGTAGGGAGTGCGAGGCAGTCTTTAGGGATATGGAAGATCAGTTTAGCCGCTGGAATGGAACTAAGACTAAGCGCGGCGCATATTGGGGATCTGCTGCCCCCGGTTTAACTACAGGAGCCAAAGCTGTTTCCTCTGGCATTATTCAAGAATTAAGACGAAAAGCGAATGCTGCGGGTGGGAATTGGAGGTTTTCTGATAGTTGGTCAGGTGGGCTTTCCTTTCACAGAAGTCGAGGTGGCATAGATTTTATCTACCACATGCTTCCGTCTAGATAAGATCTGTCGTCGAAGTTTTCACACTGTAATGAAGAATAAAAATTATGCTTCATCGACGAGTGAATTGATCTAGTAATTGTGGTTCCCACAGTACGAGCTCTGATTTTGTAGAGTGAGTTCCTGCCCATAACCTCAATAACCTACTCAGAGTAAAATGTTAAATTTTAGCCATATCTTAGACGAGGTTAATTGTGCCCCAGCGATCGCACACTACCCGATCCCAAAAATCTGACAAGGACGATCAAACATCCCTCCAACATCAAGCCGTTGTCTCCTCTGGTGGACGCACAATGCCTGCACCGCTCCGCACTCATATGGAAAGTGCCTTTAATGCCAGTTTTGCCAACGTCAAAATCCATGAAGGCAATCATGTGGGGGCTGTGGGGGCGATAGCCTACACCCAGGGCAACGATGTCCACTTTGCGCCCGGTCAGTTCAACCCCGACACTCGCTCCGGCAAAGCGCTGATCGGACATGAACTCGCCCACGTTCTGCAACAACGGCAGGGCAGAGTCAAACCAACGACCCAGGTGAATGGTTTACCCGTTAACGATCAGTCTAATTTGGAACAGGAAGCCGACACCCTGGGGCAGAAAGCTGCTCAGATGAAGACACCTGCCACGCTACAGAAACAGGAACACTCCGATCAATCAGCTAAGTTTCAAATCACTTCCCCCCAAGCCAGTGCGGATGGCTATCGAGAAATTACCGCTGTCAATCAAACCACCCATCAACAGATTGGCACCGTAAAAATCAAAGGAGCGCTTGATCGCTCCCAACTGCACATTGCCAACCTCTGGGTTGATCCTGCCCATCGTCAGCAAGGAATTTCTAAATCACTACTGGACGCTGCCAATCAAGAAGGCAAAAAGAGCGGTTACAAAAAAGCTCAGCTGGGAGTTGATCCCGAAGCTCCCGGAATGAGCACGGCTACACTCCAGGGGATTTATGCCCGTCAAGGCTTCAAGCGATCGGGCAATGTCAAATCTGGACAGCCCTTGATGGAAACTGATCTATAACTTGTGTCTCAAAAGGAAAGCTTCCGCCATCAGCCGTCTACAGCACTAAGAGCTGGAATTCAAAGTCTACAAGTAGTTCATCCCTCCCCATCAAGCGATACGTCCCGTAGACGGGGTAAAGAATCAAATGCGGCTCCTTTTGTGTTGCGCCCACGCTTGCTACAGGTGCAGCTTATAGCAGAGCAGGAAGAGGAGGAGGATGCGCGATCGGGACAATTGCAACTACAAACCAATTTAACCATTGGAGCAAAACAGCGGGTTGTAATGGTGCTCAACGAATGGAATGTGGAGCGTCCGGCATCCTATTTGTTTGATGCACCTAAACCGGAAGGGGATAGCACTTCAGTGACTATTCCCTTTCAGGCGGTTAAACCAGGCGACTATCTGGTGCGATTGATGATCGATGGCGCCGAAAGCCAACTGCAAGTAGACGATAATCCTGACAGTCCGACGTATGAGTGGTATGTCGGACCGAGGGTCACGCTTGCCTGAGTCAGTACATTAAATGCTTCCTCCTCCCCTGCTGAAAGCACTTCAGGGTGTCGGCAAAATGCAATCAAAATTGGTAGCAATGAACGATCGAGTCGCTTTGAATCAGGTCTTGGCAGCGCAGTACATGTCTGATTGGGCAAGACTCAATGAGCACTATCTGCTGGCAGCGATCGCCCAAGTTGCCTCCTATCTACAAGCGCCAAGTACGTCTGTTACCCTCCCAGAAACAATCCAGCCGCCTGCTGCCATTGATCAACTTTGTCAGATGTTCCGGTTGTCTAGTTTTGAGCGGGCGATCGTCTTACTGTGTGCAGGGATGGAACTGCAAAGCGACTTCGCAAGACTACTGGCAAGCAGCTCCGACGATCCACAACGTGCCAACCCGACGTTTAGTCTTGCCCTCACTCATTTTCCTCAGGGACACTGGAGCGCCCTCACACCAGAGTCTCCTCTACGGCGCTGGCATTTAATCGAACTCGGTACTGCCTCTACGCTCACTCACAGTCCCTTACGGCTTAATGAGCGCATTTTGCACTTTCTTCTCGGCGATACACAGCTTGAGCCACAGCTAATTGGTCTGGTTACAGCCCTACCCACCGCTGCAACGCCTATTTTACCGCAGTCGCAACAGCAGCTTGTGGTCGAGGTGCTAGCCCTCTTGCAATCAGCTCAGGCTCCTTCTCTCATACAACTTTGCGGCTACGACAGTGCCACGAAACGCGCGATCGCCACCGCCGTCTGTGCCAAGCTGGGCTGCGGCTTGCTCAATTTGTCGGCTGACAGCCTGCCAACCGACTTAAATCAACTCCATCTCATGCAAACGCTCCTAGAGCGAGAAGCCCTATTAACCAACAGCCTGTTGCTGCTTGACTGTGATGGTATGCAGGAAGTTGAGGGAAACCATGCCGCCCATTCCCAAAGCAGGGCGATCGCTCGTTTGATGGAAACTTGTCACAAATCAATGTTTGTGTTCAGCCGCGATCGTCGTTCAGCGCGACAGCGAACTGTCTTCAGCTTTGAGGTGACTCAACCCACAACTACCGAACAGCGGCAGATCTGGCTACAAAGCCTGGAAGCAGCATTAGAGCAGGAGAAGGACGTACGCAATGGCTCAGAACCATCCCAAATCATTCCGCAGATTGATAAGTTGGTCAGCCATTTTAGCTTGTCGCCTCCAGTGATTCAGATGGTATGTGATCAGTGCGTACCTCAGCTAGCAAGCGTTTCTTTAGAATCTCCCTTATCTTTGCGATCGAAGCTGCAACCATCACCAGCAGTGCACTCTCTACCAGAACGCTTATGGAAGGCTTGTTTGAGTTATGCCCGTCCCCAGATGGAAGAGCTGGCGCAACCGATACGAATCCAGGTCGATTGGGATGATCTAGTCTTACCCGACAAGGAAAAGCAAATATTGCAAACCGTTGCCACTCAAGTTAGACAACGGGCAAAGGTCTACGAACAATGGGGTTTTGCTAACAAAGGACAACGAGGTTTAGGTATTAGCGCTCTCTTTGCGGGCGGCAGCGGTACCGGAAAAACACTCGCTGCCGAAGTGTTAGCGAACGAACTGCACCTCGACCTCTACCGCGTTGACTTAAGTTCGGTGGTAAGCAAATACATTGGCGAAACCGAGAAAAACCTGCGACGCATTTTTGATGCCGCCGAGATGGGCGGAGCCATTCTGCTCTTTGATGAAGCTGATGCCCTCTTTGGTAAACGTAGCGAAGTGAAAGATTCTCACGATCGTTACGCCAATATGGAGGTCGCTTACCTCTTGCAACGGATGGAAGCCTATCGCGGGTTGGCAATCTTAACAACTAACCTAAAAAATTCGCTCGATCAAGCCTTTCTCCGGCGCTTACGCTTTGTGGTCCATTTTACCTTTCCTGAAATGGCTCAACGGATAGAAATCTGGCAGCGCGTCTTTCCCAAGTCAACACCCATTCAAAATCTGTCCTACCAAAAGTTAGCAAGACTCAATGTTTCTGGTGGTAATATCCGCAATATTGCCTTAAATGCAGCTTTTTTAGCAGCAGAAACCAATATGCCCATACAAATGCAACACCTTTTGCAAGCCGCTCAAAGTGAGTACATCAAGCTAGAACGCCCCCTTACGGAAGCTGAAATTAAAGGATGGAGAGAGTGATCGCCAGTACTGTTGCTAGAGTTGCTTTTAGCTCACTCCAATAAAAGGTAGAAGTATCTCGACTTTGCTCATGTCTTTGCAGCAACACACCCAAAGGAGCAACAAAAGCATCGGTTGCGTCACAAATAATCCTTGTGGACAAATGGTTCGGTAATGTTCTAGACCTGTGTATTTCCTGAGAAGATGAAACCGTTTCTAGCGACATTACCACACAGTGTGTTGGGTCGAGGAGTCGGGGTGTTACAGCGGTTAAAACCTGCGTTGTTGAGTGTTTCTGGTTGTGTCGCAAAAGCTACTCATTAGCGATTTGATCAAATGCTGCGTGCTGCGATCGCTATCTCCTTGTCTTTCTTTGTCACGCCAATGTACCGCTGTAATGCCGACAGATTTTTGCGCCAAGAGAGCGACTAAATGTGTTTGATCGGCACACGCTCATTGTGCATTCAGATAATTGCCGTTTGCCGGAAGCTGTGAGTACTGGTGTGAATGAGCAGAAGATCTGGGCTCTTCCCAGGTTTTGGTGATCTGGGTTCTGCAACAGTTTGGAAACCTAGCATCTTCGTAATCAAGATCAGCGGCTACGCCCTTTTTCCCAAAAAGCTGGGAAGAGCCATAAAAGTCACTGCACAATCGCTTTATCATAGATAACGCAAAATTTATCAGAAGAATTGCAAATAATTATTGATAACTTTTGTCCAGTCGTTGGGTTCGGAAACTGATGTTTGTCCAAGATTTGGGAGTAAAACAGCAAAAAACTGGTCTTGAGGGTTAACGGAAGAATCAGGGTTTCAGCCCTGCAGTTGTCCAAAATTTGGGTATGCTGCTGTCCAAAATTCAGGCAAAGCCACAGGGTATGGAACAACAAGCATTAATTGTCCAAAAAGGACAATTAATGCTTGTAACTCTCCTTGGACAATTAATGCTTGTCAATTTTTTCCTTGTACCAGCCAAGATTTTGGCTGTACTATAAGACGAGTTTATCATTCTTTTTAGACGGTAGTGCTACACAAGTAATGATGCGTTGTAGTGATGGATGAAATACCAAAGGGCACCAAGATGATTTTCTACTGATTTCGAAAATGACAAGGTTTTGCGGACCAGTCGAGACACTCGTTGCCTCAACGTGTTGTTGAAGCGTTCAATGTAGTTGGTTCTACCCGTTTCTTTACCCACAGCTCGATAGCGAGACTGCGGTATCACTGCCCCATAGGCTGCCCAGAAGTCTGTGTCGGCGATGGCACACTGACGATAGACTGGCGGCAAGGATTGCCATAACTGGCGTGCTGCCGCTTCATCACGTGCGCCAATATAAACGCCTACAATCTCACGGGTGCTGGCATCAAGCGCTAACCAAACCCACTGCTTGTTGCCTTTGTTGTTCACGAAAGACCATAGTTCATCACATTGAAGCGTTAGCCTCCCCTTTTTTTGGGTGTCACCTGCACATTGCGGGGCACCTGGGCGTATTTTTCGTTGACATAAGTTTGGAGCCATTGTTCCGAAACCTGCGCTGCACGAGCAATCCCAGCCAAAGAAATACGCTCCAACAGCAAACGGTCAATCAGTGCTCGTGTGGCTGGGTCGATCACTTTCTTCGTCGGTTGTTCGATGAACTGTCGTCCGCAGTCGTGGCATTTGAACCGTTGTTTACCATTGTGGATACGTCCGTTCTTAACCGTTTTGGAGGAGGCACAAAGGGGGCAGGCAGGCATAGGAGGAGAACAACTCTACTTCTCTATCATTACATCTTGAGCACTACCCTTTTAGACTGAAAAGAAACCTTTGCAAGAGTAAGCAGTCCTCAGTTAGGACTTGAAGACGTGCGATCGCAAAGTTAACCCTATCAGTCGCTATAAGTAGAGACCGTATCTTAGTGTTCGACTACTACGGAAAATCTTAGGTATGCAAATGGGAGAAGTGCTCCTTCAACCTCAATATCATGAGGAACTGCGGATCTAAGCTACGTCCACTCAGGTAACTCCTCGCCTACTTCCCCCTAATTTGTTAGGAATACACTAAGGGTGAATGGCACTAAAAGAAGATGCATCAAGCAGCCAGTCTAGCTTTGAGCACTGAGCGAGGTTGCTGCATTTTCGAAAAAGGCTTGGGTCTTCGTTTCACCACTCCCGGCTCTTTACGGTTCGGTCGCAACGGCACCACCTGCACTCGAATGCTTTCTAACAGCGTGATGTAGAGGTGACGACGATGTTTAGCGGTTGCGTGCGCTAACAGTGGTCTAAGTTGATTGAATTGTTGGCGGTTTGCCTGCAAGGACAGTCGTAAAGGGGAGACCTGGGCTGGCTGAGCGGCTTGCCACATGAGCAGGCGCAGCAAGTTGTAGGCGAGTAAATGGATCCAGATTTCCTTTTGCACCATTTCCGGTGTCTTGGCTGCAATCATCTCCATTTGTAAGGTCGTTTTGAGATGCTTGAAGTTGACTTCTGTGACGCACCAACGCAGTTGATAGAGTTCTGCTAACTTCGCTTTGGGGTAGCGTTTGGGGTCTACGAGCATTGTGACCAAAATGATCTCGCTCGGGCGAAACCCCGGTTGTTGAATCAACAAATGCACTTCCCGCACCGCCAGTTGCCTCGGCAGGGTTTCAAAGTTCGTCGAGTTCATGGCTAAAGGGCGCTGTAACGGACGTTGCCACTGCATAAGATGATCGCCAATCCCTAATTCTTTGCCTTTGCGAAAATTACACCGAGGGGCATGATGTTTCCGAAACACCGCATCTGCTTTTGCTACACACACCAACGCGAGATCCACATAAGTCCCATAGGCCGAATCAGCCACTACCACATCCTCCGGGTTGAGGCTGGCATACAAGTGTCGGGAGAGTTGCCATTCACTCGTGTTAAAGGCTGCGACCGCCACCTCTAGGACGGCTCCGGTCGTCCCACAAAACCACACCACGACCTTGGCTAACGGGAAGCCACACCCCACTTTTTGGTTGCTGTGTTGGGGATAGACAGCCTGATTTGCGAGCGTATCGCTCATCAGTATGCTCGTGCCATCATAGGCTTTAACTCGTCGTCCACACCATTGCTGTTCTGGTTTGACCTGTGCGGTGAGAGCCCGTGACGTTCACGGCAACAAGGCTTGGAGCATCGCTGAGACGTTTGCGGGCTTTGCTATAAGCTCCAGTATCGCCAGAAGGGACTGCCTGTCCAGCGGCAGCTAACCAAGCTATGACTCGGTTGACGGCGTTGCTTAAACTTTTATCTGTATCAAGCACCTGGCAGACCCACGCCCACAGAACGACAATTGGGGTGTAGAGCGTTTGCGGTACTTGAATCCTTGCTCTTCGAGGAGCTTTTGAAGCACCACTTCCGGCAAGACTTGCTCAAAGGGCAGGGCAACACTGTTTTGGAACGTTTGCTTGAGGATGGCGGCTCGATTTGCCATAGTAAAGGGATGATTTTGTTGGTCTCTAAGGCTCTGATTCTGTCATATCAAGCCTTAGAGCCTTTTTCTATCTCCTTATTTTAGTGCCATTCAACTTAAGCTTGAAATTGAGATACTCCCTTGGGGGCTTCTACAACTCAATTTCAAGTCTCGCTTGCCTCAAGGCCTTTCTCACTGCTTCGTAACGTAAGTAACCCGGTCTGGTTATGAGTTCTGCAACGCGCCCTTCTGATGGAGTTAATCCCTGATTACGCAACTCGGCAACTGTTTGCTTCACCTCATAGCAACATTGCTTGATCGCTCTTGATTTGGCTTCTTTTCTATAGCTCAAGTATCTAGCAGAAATAGAATTACACAGTTCTGGGAAATGCCTGAAGATTGTTCGACAGGCGTATCCCAATTGCCTAGCAGCTTCTTCCATCGATGGCGGTGGATATTCAGGATTTAGAAGCAAAGCATTAAGTTTCTGCTCCAACTGCTTCAAATCAATTTTTCTTGCTTTAGCTCTTGAATTGTTTGAACTTGGGAATGGTGAGCGTAGAATTCCTAGATTACCTTTAGTCGGTTCTTCCAATAAGAACTCAAGTATTGATACATCAAGGCAGTAACAAATCTTCAATAAAGCTTCTAGCTGAGGTTAATTTTTGCCTTCATGCCACAACCAAACGGTGTTGCGAGGCATCTGTATTTGGCGGGCAAACTCTGCAACATTACCTTTAGTTGTGAGATTCACGTAAGTCCTCAAAGAGCGAGAAATTTGCCCTCTTTCAGGCATGCTTTCTAAGCCAGAGGCAGCAGAGATTAATTCTCCAACTACAGTTGCAACCCAAACCAACCACTTTAATTCGTGTTCTGACAACAGTTCACACTGTTCACTTGTAGCAGAGCCAAGCCACTTCATGCAATCAAGAACCCGCTGCAAGCAGACGGGGTATGGAAGCAGATTTACTCCCGACCCCAAGGAGTCGGATTGCAAGCTTGACGTTTCGCCGCCGCTCTGCGGCGAATATGACCCATACTCGATTAAAGGTAGGATATGGTTCAATCCTCCTGACCAGTTTATATGCCGTGTAAGTTTTCTCGTCTAAAAAAACTTCAACTTTTTCAGGTTGAGGCAAAAGATAGACATCGAGGTCAACAAAGACCTTTCTTGTTGCAATTAGAATATGCAAGTCGTCAGCGGTGGTGCGCTTCACCTGTTGGCGAATCTCGGCAAGAGTAATTCCGGGATTAGCCTGAACCAGATTTTGAATAGTGAGAGTTATTTCCTCATCAACTTTCAAAGGCTTATTAGAAAAGAAATAATCTTCAAGCCACTCAAAGTTGCGAACCAATACTGAGTTAATTTCAGCAGACGATCGCACCACATAGTACAAACCAAACTTTTGTGCGTACTCCTCACCGGGTGGACTGCGCCAAGTGTCTTCATCTTCTCGTTTCCACCGATATGGGCTACTTTCTGCTAAATTCAGTAAATCTTTTTCGGTTTTATGCTCCTCCCAACCTGCACTCTTTCTCCGAATTACGAAAAAGTCACATGTATGTAGGTGATAGGTTGGACGTCCCGACTTACTTGAATAATCTAAATGAAAAGTAGGCGATTGATCCCAATACTCGAGAACATTATCATCAAATTCATATCTATAAATGTGCGCTAGTTTATTTCTATGGGACTCGAACTGGATAGTGCATCCCATTTTCTGGCTTGGATAACGACCAGAAACACTTTTTTGCCACCATCAATCAATCGTGACGGTGGTGAGCTGCGAACACCCTGAATCTCTTTTATGGCTTCATCTGAGAGATTATTGCTACGGCACCAATCTTCAAATTCTGCTTCAGTCAACATTGCTAGTGAGTCTCAAGATTCAAACTTACTTATCATCAACTTTGTACTCAAAGGGATGAGCAATTTCTTTCTGATGTGACTCAAATTCGGTGGCTTGCTTAATCTTTCTGCTTGGATAGCGACCAGAAATAGCTTTTTTACTACCACTGATTAATCGGGAGGGTGGTGAGTTGTGAATACGCTGAATCCCTTCTATGGCTTCATCTGATAGATGAAGACGACAACACCATGCCTCAAACTCATCATTACTCAACATCGTTAATAACCTCAGAATTTGGGTTAATAACCTCAGAATTTGGATTTGTTTGTAATTGATTAGGAAGTGTTTGTAGAATCTGCAGGAAAAATTCCTTCCAAGTAGACTGCCTAACGTTTAAACGGTTAACAGTGGAAACCTGCCTTTTCTTGGCAATAGAACATTTTGAGGCATCACAGTGTTCAACCTGTACACCAGGTGTAGGGTGAAGAAATAAGTGTCCTTGACGAAGAACTAAATGTCACGATGAGCGATTTTGACTCTTTGCTAATTCTCACTAGAAAAAATGTATTGCTACATCAAGGTTTGCTCTTGCTGCTCGTCTCAGCTACAGAGTTTTTTAGAGAAGCTTCAAACCCCAAGAAGATGAATTCAGGGCATCAGATGACCTTGACAAATAGTGCTTCGTTCTTGTCACTTATTTCTTCACTCTACAACAGACGCTAGGAAAGCTTTAGGGTAAACATGAGCCAAGCTAGTCATACGGGCGACTTGTATCACCTGAACTGCTTCGTGCAAGCACAGGAAGCTGCTTACGAGCGTGCACTCTCCGAGGTCAGGCATGGACGGAAGCACTCTCACTGACTTATCTTATGCCAATGCGTTTTGAGACTTGTCGACTGCTCCAAGCGTTCACTATCACGTTAGACCTTGAGGCAGTACTGCCTATCATTGCAGCCGCCTCTAGCCCTTAAGTCTCAAACTAGCAAAGGATAGAGACAACTTGCTAGAGCCGCGATCGAGTGCATTTGCTTTAACCAGACAGCGCTTTGCAGTAAGCAAGGCTAGTAAAGATCTGGTGGAAGCCGACGGACTTGTAGAGCCGTAAAGCGCCTGAGGGATTTTCGGTATCGACGCCTAGCAGGGCTGTATCAACCCCCTTTGCCTTTAGTTGTTGCATTCCAGTTAACAGCATTGCCCGACCTAAGCCCTGTTGCCGAAACCCACGCCGAGTACCCAAATCAGCAATCCAACCTTCATGGCGTCCCGTGCGCCTGTTGTTCTGGTTAGAGAGATAGCCGAAGCAGAAAGCCGCAAACGTGCCATCGGGGGCAAGTGCCACCAAATCTAAACCAGCCTCATAGTCAGGGTCTGATAGCCAATACTGTCGCTGTTCCACAGTGAGAGGGTGGAAGTTCCAGTGGTCAATAAAGGTTTGATTAAACATCTCAACCCACGCTTCGACTTGGCTCGGTGCGAGCGATTGCACTCGATACCCTGGCGGTAGTTGTGGGGTCGGGATCGCTATGGCGAGTGGACGCGCCATCCGATAGAAATAGCGCATAATGCGGAAGCCGTGCGTTTCAAGGAAGGCCATCCGGTCGGACTGCTGCTCGCGAACACCAGTCCGCAGGTTTGCTGGTAAGCCACTGGCTTGGCTCTGTTCCCGTAACTGGTCTTCAGCCCAAGCCAAAATCTGATCTTCAAGCCCCTGGCTTCTGACCTCTGGATGCACCATAAAGCTTAGAAACCCGTCTTGAGTATCACCAGCAGGTAGCATCCAGAGGCGACCATACCCAACTAACTGTCCTTGAGCATTCACCCACAACTGGAGATGACGGGTCAGGTCAAAGTCTGGGTCAGCAAAGTCGCGCCGCAGTTCTTCGACAGAGGTTCCTTGGTCTAACTGGTCAACGACCTCACAGGCGTTCATCAGATCGGTGATCGCTTGTAAGTCCGTTTCATCTGCATAGGAGCGAGATGTGGAGCTTGGTTGAGTAAGTGCTGGCATAAGCACCTTTGAGATGGTTGAGAGCCTGTAACCAACTACAGCAAGTGAGCAATTGATTTCGTACAAGTTGTAGCATATCTGTAGTATACCTTGCTTGAAGCCCCTATCAAGCTCAGACGCACAGTGGGCAAGATGTCTTTTGCCAATCTGCTGACCAAAGGTCATTTTCGATGCAAATCAGGTCGAATGGCTCACAGTTCCAGCTCATAGATGGCGGCAATCTCATTCGATTGGATGCCCAGGTACGCCAGCGTTTACTGCTGCGTCGCCTGCCCAAGGCTTCCATCAACAGGGGAATGGCTATACCCCGCTCCAGGTGCTGCCAATAGCCTCAGGTCTTCCGTAGGGTATGACTGCCATAGCTGCCCTTCAGCCCGACATCCTGGCACCAGGTCTTCATCCGCGTACTCATTATTTCCACTGTCAGACGACCGCGTTGTCCTATGAAGAGGTAATCGTCTACCTTCAGGTCACCAATCGCTAACCAGGCTTGTATTGACGCGACGGCTGTAGCATTTAGCGTCATGGGGCGGTACTTGTACGTCTTGCGCTCACATCCCTGGCTTGCAGATTCTTCACCTGTCCGACCTTAAGTGATAGCAACTCATTGGCACGGTAGGCGGTGTTAATCCCCAACGTGAACAGGCATAAATTGCGGGGACGGTCGGTCAGAATTTTCTTGATGCGGCTGATCGCAGTCGTGGAGCCAGCAGTGGGATAGTTAGGATTTTGCCCCTTGGAAAACGGCATCGAGATCGCCCTTCAGTTTGATTAACTTTCCTGCATTTCAGCCTAAATACTTATTCAGTAAGCCGCCCCCAATTTTAGTCCGTCTCAACCGCACCACACTCAAAGCCCTTCTCAGCAAACTTTCCAGCCTCTCCTCTAACCCATTAACTTCTCCTTAATAGTTAATGAACTAGGAAGACAAAAAATTAGGGGCAATCACTTGTGCTCTGATCACTATGAAAAAAGGACCCTTTATACAGTGCCAAATTAAATGACATCCAGACAAATTTATGTCGCTGAGCAAAACCCTCACTGTCGCAGGTTTGCAGAGAGAGTTTGCTCTGTGACCGCCTCAATCTATGAGGATTGCCAAACTGACTTTAGGTGGAAAAGCCAGCTTGGTTTAGCTTTGCTGTTTTAACGACACTAAGACGTCTCCACAACAAATAAAAAGTCATTGTACAGAAGAAGCAACCATTTAATAAAATCTCTCTAAAGGTTAAGTAAATCCTTAGGTAGAGTCTCGGTAGCTTGATAGAGTATAGGCATTTACCGTCCCTCATCTCCAAGAGCACATGCCAATGGAAGCGCAGTCTTACCCAGAAGATATTGATTTTGGTAAATACTGGCTCATCTTAAAACGTCGCTGGGTACCTGCCGGAAGCGTTTTCGTAGTTGTTCTCTTACTAACAGCGATCGTTGTAGCTTTACAAAAACCTGGATACGAAGCGTCAGGTAAGATTCTGTTCAGGAAAAGAGATACAACGGCTGCACTCCTGACAGAAGGTGCCGGAAAAGTTGGTGAATTGGAATCGCTCAGTCAGCAAAATACGCCAATCGATACAGAAGCAGAAGTACTTCGCTCGCTTCCTTTAATTGAAAAAACGATTACAGAGTTAGATCTGAGGGATAAAGAAGGAAAGCCGGTTGAACCAGAAAAAGCTTTAAAGAATCTGACAGCAAAGGGAATTAAAGGCACTGATGTTTTGTTAGTGTCCTATAAAAGCGCCGATCCTAAGGAGGCAGCGGCTTTTGTCAACCAACTGATCAAAGCATACTTAGATAGTAACGTCCTTGTTAATCGAACTGAAACCACAGCGGCTCGCGAGTTTATTGCACAGCAGCTTCCTAAAACCGAAGCAGAATTACGGCAAGCAGAGATTAATCTACGTAACTTTAAGGAGCAGAATAATGTTGTTGGCTTAAAAGCCGAATCAGACTCAGTTGTTACTTCAATAGCGGCATTCAACAGCCAAATTTCAATGGCACAAGCTCGGCTAGCCAACACATCAGCCCAAATCGCTGCTATTTCCGCACGGTTAGGGTTCAACTCAGAAAATGCAGTAATTTTAAGTTCGCTTCGCCAGTCTTCAGGTGTTCAGAAGGCATTTATTGATCTACAGCAGTTAGAATCACAACTAGCTATTCAACGCTCTCGCTATCAAGAGTCTAATCCTGTCATTACTAGTTTGCAAGCAAAACAGGCATCGCTCAAAGCATTACTACAAGAGCGAATTAAAGAGGTTGTTGGAGATCAGGGTCGCATTCCTCAAGTAAATTTGCAAAGCAATGAATCTACTACACCAGCATTACTTGACACGTTGATTGAGAGCTTTGTCAATAATGAGGTAGCACGTTTAGGTTTAATTAATGAGCTAAATTCCTTGTCTAGTTCCCAGAGAGCCTACCAGCAGCGTGCAAATATGCTGCCGCAAGTAGAGCAAGAGTTACAAGGATTAGAACGTAGAGTTGAGACTATTAAATCAAATTATGAGCTTCTAGTGAAGAGGTTTCAAGAAGTTCAAATTTCGGAGAGTCAAAATCTGGGAAATGCTCGTGTAGTTTCAGCAGCAACTATTCCTAATCAACCATCTGCTTCTAAGAAAAAACTAATCCTTATCGGTGGTTTTTTAGTTGGCAGCTTACTTTATGTAGTAACTGCTTTTGTAATTGATTTAACAGATTCCTCAGTTAAAACAGTAAAAGAGATACGTGAGGTGTTTAAATATCCCTGGCTTGGTTTGATCCCTTTTACTCGAAAAAATTCAAATAAAGATTCAGAGCTCTATGAGGCAATGCTTCCTGTCAAAGATGCCCCTCTAAGTTTGGTTAGTGAAGCATACCGAATGCTTCACTCCAACTTAAAATTTCTGAAACCTGACCAGCCTTTAAAGACTATTGTTGTGACGAGTTCAGTTTCTAAAGAAGGCAAGTCTACAGTCTCTGCTAACCTAGCGCTTTCTGTTGCTCAGTTAGGCAAGAAGGTTTTACTGATCGATGCCGACTTACATCACCCTGTTCAGCACCATATTTGGAATATAACGAATGCCGTAGGCTTAAGCGATTTAGTTATGAAGCAGATTGATTCAGAAACAGCGATCGAGATAATTCAAGAGAACCTTCACGTGCTTCCTGCCGGAAAAATTGCTCCCAATTCATTAGCCATTATTGACTCTAGCCAAATGGCTAAATTAGTAAAGGAGTTTTCTCAGATTTATGACCTTGTCATCTTTGATACCCCTCCTTTAATTCTAATTTCCGGTGTTTTAGCGTTAGGGAAAATGGTTGATGGCGTTTTATTAGTGGCTCGCCCAGGTACGATTGATCTTGCTAGTGCAACGGCAGCTAACGAGCTATTAACTCAATCTAATCAAGAGGTTTTAGGTTTAGTAGTTAATGGCGTAATAGAAGAGAATGAGCCTAATAGCTATCTTCGCCGTAGCAGATCGTATCACGAGGATAATTCTAGCTCTTTAGCAAAGCTGCTTCAGAATATTTCTAATTCTCTAAAGTCAAAAAGTTAATAAAATCATGGACAAAAACTCTCTTGTTAGCATATTAATTAATAATTACAACTATGGAAATTTTATAGCGGAAGCAATTGACAGTGCCCTCAACCAAAACTATCCTGAAATCGAAGTAATTGTTGTGGATGACGGCTCGACCGATAATTCTAGAGAAATTATTGCTAGTTATGGCGATCGTATTAAACCTATCCTTAAGAAAAATGGAGGGCAGGCTTCTGCTTTCAATGCTGGCTTTGCAGCTAGTACAGGGGATTTTATTTGTTTTCTAGATTCTGATGATCTATTTAAGGTAGATAAAGTGACAGCAGTTGTTAATGCTTTTCAGCAAGACAAAACTATTGGTTGGTACTTTCATACTCTAGAGTTATTTGGCAGTCAGCTTGATCAAAAGGAGTTAGATTCAGTCTCGTCAGAATTGTCAGGAATATATGATTTAAGACCCTATATTTTAAGGGGGAAGCTAAGAGGAAGCCTACCTTTTGAGGTAAACATAGCAACTTCTGGAACTTGCTGCCGGCGATCGCTGTTAGAAAGAATTCTGCCAATGTCAGAAGAAACTAGAATCACAAGTGATGATTACATCAAATATGCGGCTTTAGGAATTAGCAAAGGATTTATTTCCTTTCAACCTTTAGCCCGTCAAAGGATACACGGAAATAATGCTTACACATTAACGCCAGGCATTGAAAAATTAAGAGCCAAAACTCAAATCCTGACGGCTTGCCAGTTGAAGGAAAAATTCCCGGAGCTATCTAAGTTTTCTAATAATTTAGTGGCAATGGGTATCAGTATTTACTGGAAGATTGGAAGCATTGAGGCAGCTACTCAAAAATTGCTTAATACCTATATGTCAACAATAAATTACTTGGAGAAAGCTAAAATATATACAAAGGTGGTTTATTACCGCTTTATACGTCATCGTCTTAATACCTTTGGTTTCAAAAAATGAATCCAACACTAAATTTTATAGAAAAATGGTTTACTGTCTTCTCTCTTGTCTTTTTGACTGGCATCTTGCGGTGGTCAAGTCTTTTTGTATCTCCTGATGCGAAAGCAGTTTCTACTGATGAATACAATCCATTTGATTCTATTAATTCACTTTTTCAATATACTATTTACGCAGTTTCACTTCTCTTACTTCTAGCACGCGGGAAAAGCTCTTTTCGCACAGCGAAAGGACAGTTATTGATCTGGTTTCTACCATTAATGGCAGTAGTTTCATTCCTCTGGTCAGATTTTCCTGACGACTCACTCCGTAAAGGAATTGCAACGATTCAAACCAGCTATTTTGGCTTATATTTTGCTTCGCGTTTTCGCTTAAAGCAGCAGTTACAGATACTCGCATGGGTCTTCGGAATTGTAGCTGTCCTCTCACTAATTTTTTGTTTGCTTTTCCGAGGGTCTGCTATAGAAACAGGGGCTAATGCAGGTGCGTTTAGGGGACCTTTCACGCAGAAAAACTTACTTGCCCGTATAGCCGTTCTAGGATTAATTGTCTTTTTGATTAACGCCTTAGGGTTTCCCAGAAGGAGAGCTGTTTTATGGATAGGCTTTGGCATCAACCTTCTGTTGATTTTGATAACAACTTCCAAAACAGCTTTACTGCTATTGCTCATGGTCTTAGTTCTTTTACCATTCTACAAAGCGTTGAGATGGAAGGCTACTATTACGGTTCCTATTGCCATTATGGTAATTGTGATCAGTGGAAGTATTGCGACACTGATTCTGACAAATTGGGAGAGTTCTTTAACTGCTATAGGGAGAGACCCTAGCCTAAGTGGTCGAACTGGTCTCTGGGAAGCAGCAATTGAGAAAATTGTTGAACGTCCTTGGTTAGGATACGGCTATCAGGGATTTTGGCGTGATGGAGGAGGAGCTGCTAGCATCTGGTTGTCAGAAGGATACAAGCCTCCTCATGCTCATAACGGGTTTATTAACATACCGCTAGATTTGGGTTTAATAGGACTATTTATCTTTTTAGCTATTCTTACAGTGAGCTATGTGCGAGCCATTGGCTATTTACGCTCAGGTAAAACGGTACTAGAGCTATGGCCAATCTACTACGTCACATTCTTTTTTATGTATAACTATAGCGAAAATACGATTATTGAGCAGAATTCGATTTTTTGGGCTTTACTAGTTTCTGTTGCTCTATCAACAAAACAGCATAATCGAATACAGCCCATGCAGCCAAAAGTTTAGGCGTAGAATCACTAATTATTCAAACGACTCATGAAAGTATCAATTTTTCTAATGGATCTTAGTGGTGGTGGGGCTGAAAGAGTAATGCTTAATCTAGCTCATGGTTTCCTTGCTGAAGGCAAGGAAGTGGACCTAGTATTGGTCAAAGCAGAAGGTCCTTACCTATCTCAATTGTCATCCAAGATTAACTTGGTCAAGTTGAAAAGTTCTCGTTTGCTTTTTAGTCTGCCAGCCTTAATTCGCTACTTGAAACAGACAAAACCTTCAGTATTGTTATCTGCTTTAGAGGATACAAATATTATTGCTCTTTTAGCTAAAAAGTTTTCGGGTGTCTCTTCCAAAATAATTGTTACTGTTCATAACCATCTTTCTTGTGAGTCTCGGAACGCTACTCAGCTCAAGCGTCGGATGACGCCTCAGCTAGTTAAACTGTTTTATCCTTTGGCTGATCACACTGTTGCGGTTTCTCAGGGGGTAGCAGATGATCTTATTCATCTTGGGCTTGATCCCAAAAAAGTCCAGGCAGTCTTTAATCCAATTGTGACAGCAGAGTTGCGGCTTAAGCTTCAAGAAGAATTGGAACATCCTTGGTTCCAAGCAGGGCAACCGCCAGTCATTTTAGGTGTAGGACGATTAACCAGGCAAAAAGATTTTTCTACCTTAATTCGCGCTTTTGCTCAGCTGCAACAACATATGTTCGTTCGTCTAATGATTTTAGGGGAAGGGGAAGAGCGAGTTAATTTAGAAAATTTAGTACAAGAGTTAGGGCTTTCGGAGAATGTCTTGTTTCCAGGGTTTGTTGCTAACCCTTATGCCTACATGGCAAAAGCAGAGATTGTAGCCCTTTCATCCGCATGGGAGGGGTTTGGCAACGTTTTAGTAGAAGCAATGGCAGCAGGAACTCCTGTCTTGGCAACAGATTGTGAAAGTGGTCCAGCAGAGATTTTAGGGCACGGAAAATATGGTCGATTAGTTCCTGTAGGGAATCCTAAAGAGATGGCATTTGCTATGGCAGATACGCTTCAAGATCCCCTGAATCGAGAAGACCTCAAAAAACGGGCAGAGGAATTTACACTTGAGAAAGCGGTAGCACAGTATGACAAGTTGTTAAAATCCCTCTATAATTTATGATCGTAGAAATTGGTAGTTCTTTAAGTAAGGGAATGAAATTAAAAATTCATTCAGATGAACGTTATTTACTGAAGCAGGATGGAGTACGCCCTCATCCAATGCTATATCCTTTCTGGAAACACTTAGCAGAAGATGGTGCCTATTCCTGGATGAAGTTCCATGAGCCCTATATGCAGATTGCTCAAGATTTATTTGAAATGACTTCATTAGAGGAAGCTGATTTCGCAATAATGCCTGATGATTGGAGAACTGTCGTCGGTGAAGTCTGGTATGCCAATGTTAACCACGAAGCAAAAGAACTTTACTTGCAATTTGCAGAGAAAGTCCAGCAGGCTGGTAAACCATTAATTATTTTTTTTGGTAGCGATCGCTCAGATGAAGCGGTCTGCATTGAAAACACTTATATTTTTCGCCATTCCTATTACCGTTCGCGCCAGCAGCCTAAAAATTTTGTTTGGCCTTCTTTTTGTGAAGATCTAGTTGAACATTACCTGAATGGGTCTCTTCCTATTCGCGAAAAATCAAATAAACCAGTAATTGGTTTTTCTGGATGTATTAAATCAAAATCAGTAACAAATCAGCTTAAAAAACTCGCTTATTATGGTCATATGCTCTTACATCATCAAAGATTAGGATTCCCACCTATACAAGGTCACATATTACGTTCTAAACTTTTGGCACTTTTTGAGCATAGCCCACTTGTAGCAACCAACTTTGACGTTTACGATCGCATGGTTTTCTTAACGGAAAAAAATATGGAAACGAGGCATAAGCACAGGACTGAATTTGTCGAAAATATTGTTAATAGCGACTATGTTATCTGTCCTCGCGGTGCTGGCAACTATTCAAATCGCTTATTTGAAACTCTCTGTTGCGGACGAATTCCAATTCTGATTAATACCGATTGCGCATTGCCGTATGATTTTGCTTTAGATTGGAAGAAGTATTGTGTTTGGGTAGAAGAGTCAGAAGTTTCGCAAATAGCCAAGAAGGTATCACAGTTCCACCAACGTCTTTCACCAGAAGAGTTTATAGAGTTACAACAACAATGCAGAAAAATGTGGAAGGAATGGCTTAGTTCTGAGGGATTTTACTCTAAGCTTCACTTACACTTTCAGTCCTATCCTTGATTTTTGAAGAGCTTCTCAAAGCTTTATCGTTCTAATGATTTTCCATAGTATAGGGTTCTCGATTATGTTAATGTTTATTATTCCTGTTAAAAGTCAAAGAGCTGCTACTTCTTGGCCAGCATTATCTAAGCTTTTTGATCGATGCTTACGTTCAGTCTGCAATCAAACGTCAACAGATTTTCAAGTTCTTGTAGTTTGTAACGAAAGACCACAGACCTCATTTGAGCACCCTAACGTTACTTATTTAGAAGTTGATTTCCCTCCGCCTAAAGCTGATTACGGGGCAAAGGTTGACGATCGTGCAAAACGCGTTGTTGCTGGACTTTTAGCCGTGAGGGATTTACAACCAAGCCACGTTATGTCTGTAGATGCAGATGATTGTATTAGTCAACAAATTGCAGCATTTGTTAGCCAGCACAAAGACAGCAATGGTTGGTACGTCAATAGTGGCTATGAGTACGAAGAAGGAAGCCACAAGATTTCTATCCGACGTAAGGATTTCCATAAAATCTGTGGAACATGCAACATCATTAACTATCGTTTATTTAGCTTGCCAGAGAAAATGCTGCCTTATGAGGAATTAACGGGGTATGACCGTTTTCTAGGTGGGCATCCCCTTGCTAAAGGAGATCTGGCAGAAAGGGGTGCTCCTATTGAACCACTTCCGTTCCCTGGAGTTGTCTTTGTACGAGATAGTGCTGGAGAAAGTGTTTCAATGCAAGAAACACTTTTAGCTAAGTTAAAACGCAATCCTAAGGAAGTGCTACGAGGTATTAAGAAAGCCGTTATGGCTCCTATGAATGAACAGCTACTTACTAACGAGGTTCGGGAAAATTTTAGCCTGTTTCCTATTCGTTAAGAGAACAGATGTTACCCAATGTCTTAGGTGCGACATCAACTTAAAATGTGTTTTGTACCATACCGACGCGAGAAGACTTTTGAAGGCAAGGAGGATATCTCTTCGTTTACTGCTCTTTGAAGCATAATTCATATTATGGATAATGGGGAAAATACGTAGCGGGTCCAAAAAACACTGTCTCCTAACGGTAGAATGCTTAAAAAACTGATTTTGGCTCCCCTAGAAAGACTCTACCCATCTCCTATTACTTAACTCGTTGCGGACTCTATTTGTAATAAGTTCAGTTTGTATGCGATTGACACCTTAATAGGATATACAAATGTTGACTATACCATTTATAGTCATTGTTGTTGCTCAGTACTTACATATCTATTACTTCTACAACCAATGCTGAAGAAACTGGCAGCAGTAATTCATCGCAAATATAGTGCTGACCAACGTAAAGTTATTACTAACATTGGCTGGCTATCAGCAGAACGAGTTTTTCGCATGGCTGTGGGCTTTCTAACTTTAGCTTGGACAGCGCGCTATCTAGGAGTTGACCAGTTTGGTTCACTCAATTATGCACTTGCTTTTGCGGCTATGTTTTCGCCCCTATTTCAACTTGCGTCTGATCAGATTACATTTCGAGATTTAGTTAATAGTCCTGAAGCCAAAGAGAAAATCATTGGAACCTCTTTCCTGATCAAGTTTATTGCTGGAATCTTTGTTTTCTTTCTATCAGTAGCCTCAATTATTTTATTACAGAGAAGTAATCCTCTAATCTGCAAACTAGTTATTATTTTAGCCACAAGCTCTTTCTTAGGGGGCTTTGTGGGTATTGAACTCTGGTTTCAATCTCAAGTTGAGGTGAAGTACACAATTTGGGCAAGAAACAGCGTTTTTGTGGTAGCTACAGCATTACGAGTCGCTTTACTTGAGCTAGAAGCACCGATCGAATTCTTCGCCTGGTTAGTGGTGATTGAAAGTCTTCTAAATGTTTTCGGGTTCATTATTGTCTTTCAATTAACTGGAAATAATATTTTAGCTTGGCAATTTGACTGGAAGCTAGCTAAAGATTTAATACAGATTAGTTTTCCTTTAATATTTTCTACTTTTGCTATTGTCATTTATATGCGAATAGATCAGATCATGCTTGGGCAGTTAGCAGGAGCACAGTCAGTAGGAACTTACTCAGCAGCAGTAAGGCTTTCAGAACTTTGGCCGTTTGCCTCAACAATAATTGTGAAGTCGCTGGCTCCATCTATTATTGCAGCTAAAAAAGTAAGTGAGGATAGCTACTACGGGAAGCTGCAAAAGCTGTGTAATTTACAAGCATTATTAGTTTATTGCATTGCAATTCCCATGACCTTTCTTTCCACACCCTTCGTAGTTTTGGTGTTTGGTCAAGCATATGAGCCAGCAGGAGTGGTTTTATCAATCCACATTTGGTCTTCAATGTTTCTATTCTTGGGATATGTAAAAGAAATTTGGATTACGACTGAAGGTATTACCTGGTTTGCTTTTTCCTTTACCATTGTAGGCGCTGCTATGAATGTACTACTTAACTTTGTGTTAATCCCACCTTACAAAGAGGTAGGGGCTGCGTTGGCAACAGTGATTTCTTATAGTCTTGCAGACTATGTTCTGTGCTTTTTTTATCCCTCAACCCGTCGCTTTGGCTGGATAATGACACAGGCAATGAGCTTAAATTTTATCAAAAACAGAGCCTAATTTTATAGAGAAAGCTTGTTGTAATGTTTGAGAAATTTAGAGCAGACCTCGATCGGTACGTTGTATTGCGTCAGAAATCATGGCTATTCTTAGTTCTAACAGAGCAAGGTTTATGGGCTTTGGCAGAGCACCGCTTCAGCTACTGGATACGTCAGTATATTCATATTCCTCTGCTGCGCCAAATCCTAAAACTAATCAGTTTTATTTGGCATAAGCTAATTCAAATCACAACAGGAATCAGTATTGCCTGCGAAGCTCAAATTGGTAAGGGTCTTTATATAGGGCATTTTGGAAGCATATTTATTAATGATGATGTATTAATGGGCGAGAATTGTAACTTAAGCCAGGAAGTTACGATCGGGGTTGGTGGTAGGGGAGAAAAGCGTGGCTGTCCAAAAATTGGCGATCGTGTCTTTATTGGTCCTGGAGCTAAGTTATTTGGTGCTATTACGATCGGCAACGACGTTGCAATCGGTGCAAATGCGGTTGTCACCAAAGATCTACCAGATAAAGCCGTTGCTGTAGGCATTCCAGCCAAAGTAATTAGCTACGAAGGTTCATATGATTATGTTATTTATCGTCAATAGCTTTACCTCAGTGGTTAGAGAGCGATCGAAGGTGGAGTAAAGCTAAGCTTAATAAGTATTTATGGATGGCGACTAGTAAAGTGACTATCCTCAAATTTTATTGAGAAGGTATGCTCAAAGACTAACTGCTAAGCTGATGCTAATACGTTTGCTACCAGTCAAAGTTTCTACTTCTGCTACTCAAACTCTGAAAGATATCGTTACAGTTGTCGAAAATAAGACGCTTCAGATTTGAGTCTGTACAACTGGTACTATCAACTTTAATAAGAGGCGATCGCATGGCAATCCTATCTCGGCGATACTACTACATTATCATTGCCTTAGCGATTGCCTATGTAACATTTAATCTCATAGGCTGCACCAGTCCTCAGTCCTCATACCCCTGTCCCTCCTCTTCTAAGCTTCTTAAAACCCAGCTAAATTCCTCTCTCGTTGCTTCAGCAGCTACTCTTGCTCAAAGTGAACCGTATAGCTGGAACAATGTTGCTATAGCTGGAATGGGTTTCGTCACAGGTTTAGTTATTCATCCTCATGAACCTGACCTGATTTACGCTCGCACTGATGTTGGAGGAATCTACCGTTGGAATGGAAGTACATCGAGTTGGGTACAGCTCTTGGATCAGGAGCACGATCGTTACAGTATTGAGAGTATTGCGTTAGATCCGAACAACCCAAACGTGATTTATGCAGCGACAGGTGCTTATACTCGCAACTCAGACGGTGAGGTGTTGAAGTCGACTGATCGTGGTAAGACCTGGACTGCAACAAATTTAAGCACTCCCGTTGGTACACGCGTACGGATGGGGGGCAATGAAGAGTGGCGTTGGATTGGGGAACGATTAGCCGTTGATCCAAATAACAGCCAGATTATTTATTTTGGTTCGCGGCTTGATGGGCTTTATCGCAGTATAGATGGAACAAAGTCTTGGCAAGTGGTCAAGAGCTTTTCGGACAAAGGGACAAACGGCGGAATTGCTTTTGTAGTGTTCGATCGTCGTTCTGGTAAAAGCGAACAGTCCTCACCGAAAAAATCTCAGACTTTGTATGTGGGTGTCATGGGTGGCGGAGTTTACCGCAGTACAAATGGTGGCACAAATTGGGTACGTTTAATCGGCTCACCTGATGCTTCCCCACAGCAAGCAGCTTTAACAGCAGAGGGGACGCTGTACACAACCTTTTTTGCTACTCAGAAAAATACTCGTGGCGGGGTGTGGAAGTATGAGAATGGTCGCTGGTTTGAGATGACCCCCTCTCCAAACAAAAATTACTCTGCGATCGCAGTCGATTCCGGCAATCGTAACCAGTTGCTTGTTGCGACGTATCCGCTTTCTCCAGAAGGGCTTTATCGTTCAACGGATGGAGGCAGGCAATGGCAGCAAATTAAGCTGCGCGTACAAACGCCATCCTGGTGGCCTAATTGGCATTTGTACACATTGATGGGACGTTTAGTGCTTGATCCTCATCATCTTAACCGTGCCTGGTTAACAAACGGGTTTGGAGTGCTGCGAACCGATGACATTACTGCTAATCCATCTCATTGGTCAGCGTGCATGACCAATTTAGAAGAATTGGTTACATTCGTTGTAAAGAGTCCTCCGGTACCTGGAGGAGCATCATTATTAAGTGGTGTTGCGGATATGGATGGATTTCGACACGAATCTTTGACTAGTATTCCCACGCAAACCTACGATCGCGGTAAATTTGGTGACACAACTGGTATTGATTTTTCCGAAACTAATCCCAATATTGTTGTACGGGTAGGCAGCTCACCAGGGAAGGGAGGCAGGGAAGACAGCCAAGGG
Organism: Phormidium sp. FACHB-592; assembly: GCF_014695795.1. Lineage (NCBI taxonomy): Bacteria > Bacillati > Cyanobacteriota > Cyanophyceae > Oscillatoriales > Oscillatoriaceae > Phormidium > Phormidium sp. FACHB-592. The sequence continues at coordinate 4,578 of NZ_JACJOZ010000014.1, read as the reverse complement.
CGCTCAGCTTACTCCACTAATAATGGACGCACCTGGACGCCTTTTGGCAAGACTCTATCCGGGGCTGTTAACGGTAAAGTTGCTGTTTCGGCAACGCTTCAAGCTAATGGGTATCCCATAATCAACTGGGCACCTCAAGGGGATGTATACCCCCAGCGATCGCTAGATGGAGGAAAAACCTGGCTCCCTGTACAAGGAGCACCGAATCGTACAACTCTACAACTCTGGTTTGCTAACCAATCGATCGCTTCAGACCGGGTTGATGGTAATTTGTTCTACCTCTACAAGTACAGCGATACGTCTAGTCAGGGAGCCTTCTACCGCAGTACAGATGGTGGAGCAAGTTGGCAAAAAACCGTAACACGGCTGCCAGATTTTCACTTACATTCAGTTAAAGCAGCCCCTGAAATGCGAGGAGAAGTATGGTTAAGCATACATAAAAATCATTTATACCGATCCAGTGATGCTGGCTTAACATTTACTCCACTTGCTCAAGTTCAAACAGCAGATGAAGTTGCTTTTGGCAAAGCAGCACTAGGTCGCCGTAATCCAACAGTATTCGTTTATGGAACTATTAATAGCATCAAAGGTTTATTTCGCTCAGATGATGCAACGAACCTACCTGGAGATGCGGCTCGGGCAAAATGGATCAAAATTTCGACTGATCAACAAAAACTGGGATTAATAACCTTCTTGGAGGGCGATCGCAGCCTTTTTGGGCGAGTATACGTTGGCACAGGAGGACGTGGCATTCTATATGGAGATCCTAAAATGGAAACTAAGTTCGATGTTGAGGACAAATAACCTAGGCTCAACCAGGTAAGCCTAACCTTCGTCCAAATTAATCGATGGCATTGAGAAAAAATCTGTTGTTTGCAACTTTCTTGAAGCAATCGCTCTTCGATAAACATTGGCAAGATGTAAGGCATAGTTTTCTATAGCAAGCGGTGCCACACAGTTTCTTGCAACTAGCCCCATCGATATTCTCTGCTCTTCATTTTCTATAAAGAACTGAATTGCCTCTTTAATTCCCTGTACGTCACCAGGAGTTACTAGAATTCCGGTCTTGTAAGGAATAATGATTTCTGGGATGCCCCCTACAGGTGTACTGATAATAGGAAGCCCCCAGCTCATCGCTTCCAAGATTGACATAGGAAGAGCCTCGTTATAGGAGGGCAAAACAAAAATATCAGCTTGGGCAAGGAGGTCCTTACACTTCGCTTGAGATAACCAACCTAGTATAGAAACAAAAGGTTGGATTTCTAAGCTTTCTGCCACTTCGTATGCGGCATTAAGCTCACCATCGCCTGCTAGTATCAAAGTAGATTTTTCTTTATCTTCTTTTGAGAGCTTTGAGAACGCTTGGAGCAGATCAAAGGCTCCTTTACGTTGACCAACACGTCCAAGAAAAAGAAGGGTAATTTTATCTAAGCCACTTCGATCCGGAACTGTAGTTGGAAAATCTACTGGATTTGTTAAAACTACTGTTCTCTCTGGTGAAAGACCACATTGAGACACGTAATAATCTCGCCAGCTTTTAGATAGAACAAAGACACAAGCACATTGTTTAAAGACTAAACTTACACATCTTTGAAAGAAGACTGTTAGCGAATTATAAAAAGTGTGGAACTCGCAACCATGAGCATGGACAATAACCGGTTTCTGAAAAAAACGCGCAATTAATATAAGGATAGATATTCTAACAACACTACCTCTTTCAGAAACATGTAGATGAACTAAATCACATCTATTTCTCAATAGATTCAGAAGAAGCATAGCAAGAGCCAAGCAGAATATCCAAATTCTATGAAGAACTGTCCCCTCCTCATGAGTCGTAATGTGGCGGATTTGAATATCATCAGCAGTTCTGTCCATGATTAGATTTTCGACTGTTGCCATGCCACCTTGCTGGCTCAAGCTCGGACCCATCATGAGAATATGCAGGCATTCTCTACCTTCTTTAGATTTTGGAATTGGCAGTTTAACTACAGATGCTTTTCTGTTGCCCTTGGTTTCTGATAGGAATGAAGTTTGGTGCATCACATTCGACAGTAAATATTTTCTCAAAAGGTTTGGATGTTTCATCGAAGCTTTGAAAGCTGTCCGCTATCAGAACGAAATCAATCCCTACAAGATTGGCTTACAAGTTCCAGTTCAAGTGTTGTAGATATACTGTTAATTCCAACACTTACTATCGAAACAGCCTTTCAATATTTACATCAGATTCATTTAGCTAGAACCTCACTTTCCTAGCTTGATAACAGGTTTTACAGACGCGATAAAACATAGTTGAAAAATTTACGTCATGAGCGTGTATAAAAGTGGTATTCTCAACCCCTCCTCATGACGGTATATACAGACCGACTTTTATTAAAGAATCAAAGGAACAAAGTACAGTACCTCGTTCCTTTACAATTTCTTCTCCATATAATAAAGCAAAGCTGTACTTAATACCTTCTAAAGGAAAATTTTCACCGTATTTTTACATACTGCTCACATAAGGTGATGTGAAACTAAGATGTTGCGAAGGCAGTTTTTATCAGCGCTTTCTCAGGCTGATGGGCTTAGTCAAGTTCAGTCAACAGGATCTGCACCGCTGTTTTTAGGCTGTCTGTCCAAGTTTCGAGACCGCTCAGGAGCGTTTGTGACTAGTCGTGCTGCTCGCATTAACCTATCTTTCTGCTAACCACGAAAAGGTTGTCAAGCAATTCCAAGTGTTCCTCTGCCCTCACGCTTTTAGCTCCCTTGGGGGCAAGTGTTTTTCTCCAATTGACTGACCCCGTTTGTAGGGCGAAGGAATAAGTGTCACAATCGAAGGAAGGAATGTCACAGCCGCCCTTCGCCTCAAAGTCCAGCAGAATAAGGCTTTGAGGTTTTTTAGCGCTCAATCTTTAGAAAAAAAATCGAAGAAATAAATGTCATTTCGTGGGGCTGCCGAAGAAATAAGTGTCACTTCGTAAGTTGTTGCTTGAAACCTTTGCTCTGAAATGATTTCAACGTTCCGTGGCGATCACCGAAGAAATAAATGTCACTTCGTTGGTTTAGAAGCTAAAACCTTTACGTATCAGCAGTTTTAAGCCTTACTAAGTTTGCCGAATGATTACGTGTTATTTCATTGAAGCAGCTTTACCTTCGACAAGGAATAAATGTCATTTCGTGGAACTACCGAAGAAATAAGTGTCATTTCGTTGATTATTGCTTGAAACTCATGTCCTGCAAGAGCTTTATCATTTTCTACGATCGCCGAAGCATCTCATGTCATTTCTTTGCTATAGAGGCTGAAATCTCTATGCGTTTGGGTTCAATGAGAAAGCAGTTCCGCTCCGCCCACTATTTCAAGTATTGGAACCGGATTTCAGTATTCGCGGTAGTGCATAATCTTTCCATGCTTGGTTTCTAGCCGCACTACATAGTCTTGCTGATAGGGCTGACCCGTCACACAAACACAGCTTCTCCATGAAATTCAGCAAACAGAACATTTGGAAGCAGCGTTTGATAGGCAGGAACATCGGTAAAAACCCATTTTTGCAATTGTGTGACTGCGTTCTTCATGTGGGTATAGATCGCAGGTTTGCCTTCTAATCGGCTCAGTGAAACCAGAGCGGCAGCATAGGGAAATTCTACGATCGCATCTTCAGCCAAGAGATCAGACCACGCTTAAATGTCCGTTCCAATTAAGGCGAGATGGGCAGCAAAAACTTGAGCGATCGGATTCTGTTTCACATCTTGTGTCGGTTGGTTAAATATCGGACAAAAACATATGGCGAGGAGAACCCTCATTCTTGGGCTATCTAACACTTGCTACTGCTTCAATCTCCACTAAAGTCTCTGGTGATGCCAGAGAAGCGACTCCAATTCCAGTCACGGCAGGACGAGACTCACCGACAAACTCAGAAAAAATCGGGGCAATGGTATTCATGTGTTCGCCGAGTTCGCCACGAACGTAAACGCGAACATGCAATAGCTGACCAACTGACGCTCCAGCATTCTCTAAAACAATTTTGAGGTTGTGCAGCGCCCTCCTCGTTTGTCCTTCGACAGATTTCTCTGTCGTCTCATATTGTTGATTCCAGTCCACTTGTCCAGAAATGTAGAGTAGTCCCGTTTCTGTCTCAATCACGGCTTGAGACATGCCAAATGCAGAACCATCATAGAGTTCTTTATAGCGGTGTGCAAGTTTGCTCAGTACACTTATGAGATGCAGAATTGCTCTATTTCCCCTGCTTCTATGAGGCCTTACGCCTGCGACTTACGCCAAAAAAATGTAGACCTTTACAACAACGGTGAAGGCTCAATCCGTCAATGAGCACACCGCTTTGCTGCCAGCCCCGACTGCGTACACCGACTGCTGAAGCAAGAACGTGAAACCCATAGCCTTGCTCCTAAAGCCTCTGTGGGTGGTTCCAAACCAACCTTACAATCGCCGCATCTACAAGTGCTTGAACAATTGATGCAAGCGGATAAGGATGCCACACTGCCACAACTGGCAAGTCGCTTACAGCAACAAACTCAACTCCAGGTTCGTACCAGTACAATTAGCCGAGCACTCAAGAAATGGGGGCTAACGCGACAAAAAAA
>NZ_JACJOZ010000013.1:0-43132 GCF_014695795.1 Phormidium sp. FACHB-592 | reverse complement strand
GATCAGCTAAACTTTCTTTCACGTCAATTGAGGTCACACCCGCCATCAGTAGAAGGCTTGAAACAGCTCTCTCAGTCTAGTTCATCTGCCCTGTATCTCATTTAAGTTGGTATCAAAACGGCGATATAACCAGGCGATCGTTCAGCTAGACGCTCAAATTGCTCTGGTAGGTTCTGAAGCATAGAATTGCCAAAATTAAAGGGCTAAACAAGCCTCACTTGGGCAGCGTTGCTAAACAAGTAATGCCAGGGATCAACATTACGGACGACTTGATGCACTTAAGACTCAAGTCGATCACCCTACGACTCAGGTGTAATGCCATCAGGTTGCTCTTTTGAGACTTGAGCAACCTTTTGAGCGACATCTGGGTTGTACAGCCGTAGATAATTCCAGTAGTTTTCAAAAACCGATTTGACGTAGCCTTTGGTCTCGTTATAAGGAATGTTCTCGACAAACACATCAGGATCTTGTTGTCCTGCTTTTGCGACCCAGCCACCAACAGCTCCGGGACCAGCGTTGTAGCTGGCGATCGCCAGCATTGAATTGCCGCTGTATTCCTGGTGCGTGTAATCAAGATACCAGGTGCCTAGCTTAATGTTGTCGTCAGGATCGTTTAGCTTGTACTCCTTCAGCTTGATTTGCTTGGCAATCCAGGCTCCCGTATCGGGCATGACTTGCATTAGCCCAGTTGCGCCTACACCAGAGCGGATTCCGGGCATAAAGCGCGATTCTTGCCGGATCAGTGCCGTGACTAGTAGCGGGTTAAGCTGCCGCTCCTGCGACCAGGTTTCGATCGGCTCTAAGAAAGGGAATGGGTAGAGCGCCTGCCAGTAAGATGCTTGCTGTTTAAGTGCCTGATACTGGGATTTTTCTTCTGGCTTATCCCGTTCGCTCAAGAACGAAACCATAAAAATGCCGTCTAGATAGTCGCCCACTCCCAGCCGCATCACGCCATCGGTAAACTGCTCAGCGACCGTTGGCTGTTTGGGGTTGCTAAACTCAACCTGCCATAGCTTCCAGGCATCGTGGTCTTGCCCAAGCTGAAACAGTTCTTTGAGGGTGGCTGAGCCGACTGGCAAATCTGGACGAGCCGCAGGGCGAACGACTTCTGGGTTGATTTGGCGCACGCTGTTAAAATCACCAACCTCCCAGCCTAAACGGGATGCCGATCGCCATGCATAGTATGAATGCGGATACTTTGACAACGCCTGTTGATACGCCGCTTTGGCTTCTTGCTGTTTACCAAGCTGTTCTGCCCATTTGCCGCTCCAATAAGCAGCTTCGGGCGCTTGTTCGCTGGTAGGGTTGTGTAAAAGGACTGATGATGCCCAGACATAAGCCGATTGGGCATCATTGGCAGCCCCACGCTCTTGAGCCAAGCTCCATCGCAGTTCTGCCGCTGCATCTGATTTGGCATAACGCGTCAGTAGAATCTGCCGTACCTGCACGGCGTACTTGAGGCTATTTTGCTGCTCCAACAGTTTGGCTTTTTCAAGCAGTGCCTCGCCTGCCTTTGCTGGAAACCGCTGCACGACTTGATCCAGGTAGGCGATCGCCCGCCCTGAGTCCGATAGTTTGGCAAGCCGGAGCAAGGCTAGAGCAGACTCGTCAGCAGTGGGAAAGTCCTGCACTACGCGCTGGTAAGCCTGAATCGCACCACCTTTTTCGCCCAGTTGAAAACCGCGCCCAATGCGGTAAGCATTGAGTGGGGTATAGGGTGCCTGCGTATAGGCGGCTCCAGCTTTGCCGTAGAGCTGTTTTTCCCAATAGCCAAAGGCGATCGCCTCCCAGTCCTCAGGCTTAAGCTGCGTAGCATATTGCTTGGTTAAAGTATCCAAGACGGTCAGATAGTTTTGGGCATAGAGCGCATGTTTTGCAATCAACAGCAACAGTTGTGGCTGTTTTGGGTTTTCCTTGAGCCGTTGCTGTACCAGCGCGATCGTGCTGGGGTGAGACGGGAACTGAGCGATCGCCTGATCCCCATAGCGTGGATTATTGCGCTCCAGTGCTACTAGCGCTTCTGCCGTAACGGGACTTTTGGGATAATCCTTAACCAGTTGCTGTTGCGTTGCCTGAACGTTAGCTTGATCGCCGATCGCCTCATACGCCTGTGCACGCTGCCTCAGCACGTAGGCTCCCAGAAGCGGATAGCTGTCCTCTAAGTCCTTTAAAGACTCCAGCGCTTTCTTGCCCTGCCCTTGCTCAATGAGTTCCGCTGCCAACAGATAGCGGGCACGACTGCGTTCGGGCGATTCTTTGTCTTTAACGATCGCCTCTAGCGCTTTCGTTCGTTGGGCGGGTGGCAACGCTTTGAATGCAGTCACTTGCTTTTTGGAAGTGTTGCCTCCCCCTGGCGAACCTGCGATCGACCAAGGCTGCTCTTGCTGTCCACGCCACTTGAGAACGGGAACCGTTGCTCCTACAATCAAAGCAACCAGCCCCGCAGTACCCAACAATATCTGGATCTTTCGTCGCTTCAGCATGAAGCCTCCCAATCTGGGTGAAATCTCCTTGTGAATTTAGCACTTTTAAACGAAAGTGACTGTTTGATTTGAGGGAAATTACAGGAGCGCCAGATCCCTAAATGCTTTGAGAAGCCAGGGATCTGAACCTAACCGTTCTTTCACAAAGACTTGAGAACTGCTGCCGCAAATTTAGAGGAAGATAAAGAAGCAACTGCTTTGGTTTCTGGACTTCATGGCAACAACGACGATCGCTCTCAATGCAGACCTTATCAATGCGCTAGATCTGTCTCCGCTTCAGACTGTCATTGACCCACTGTTGCAAGAGGGTAAACTTATGACTTACGAGCAGCAGCTTCAATTTACGATCGACTACCCCCAAGAGCCAACTGACCCCAGGGAATTACCCGAGATTCCGGAGATACGGCTCTGGTTCATTCGGCTCGATGCGCGTTACCCATGGCTGCCCTTTCTGCTGGACTGGAAAGCTGGTGAATTGACGCGCTACACTGCCATGCTGGTGCCCCATCAATTCCACCCTAAAGACGGCATTCAATACAATCCAGAAGCGTTAGAAATTTTTGTAATGCACAAGATTTTTGTGCTGGCGGGCTGGATGCAGTCGCAGGGTTTAGAGGGCAAAGCAAGGCTGAAAGCCATGACTCAAATGTTTGGTTACGAGCTGGATGATGCTTTTTTTGACTTGCTGTAGGTAGCTATTTTGACAGTATTTTGACAGCAAGTTCTGATGGCTCGAAAAAAGTCGAGTACATGAAGGGCTGCGTCACTTGATAGAATAGAGACCCACCAATGATTGCAGGCGAGCAACGCAAGAAATATGAGCACAGGGACGCTGTTTGATAAAGTTTGGGATGCACACACCGTTAGCGTTTTGCCCTCTGGACAGACGCAGCTTTTTATTGGGTTGCACCTGATTCACGAAGTCACTAGTCCTCAAGCCTTTGCGATGCTGCGCGAACGCAAACTAAAGGTGTTGTTTCCCGATCGCACCGTCGCTACAGTTGATCACATCGTGCCCACAGACAATCTAGCGCGTCCCCTTGCCGACTCGATCGCTGAGGAAATGATGCAGGCGCTGGAGCAAAACTGTCAAGAAAACGGCATCACCTTTCATAAGGTTGGTTCGGGTAATCAAGGTATTGTTCATGTCATTGCACCTGAGCAAGGTTTGACCCAACCCGGCATGACGATCGCCTGCGGTGACAGTCATACCGCTACACATGGAGCCTTTGGCGCGATCGCTTTTGGCATTGGCACCAGCCAGGTACGTGATGTGCTGGCATCACAAACGTTGGCGCTGGCAAAGCTTAAGGTGCGTAAGATTGAAGTTAACGGCAACTTGAAACCAGGTGTCTACGCTAAAGATGTCATTCTGCACATCATCCGCAAGCTGGGCGTGAAGGGCGGTGTAGGCTACGCTTACGAGTTCGCAGGCAGCACGTTTGAGCAGATGAGCATGGAAGAACGGATGACTGTCTGCAACATGGCGATCGAAGGTGGTGCTCGTTGCGGCTACGTAAACCCTGATCAAGTTACCTTTGACTATCTCAAAGGACGCGATTTTGCACCTAAAGGCGCTGATTGGGAGAAGGCAGTTGAGTGGTGGAACAATATTCGCAGCGATGCCGATGCCGTCTATGACGATGTCGTTATCTTTGATGCCGCAACGATCGCTCCTACTGTCACCTGGGGCATTACGCCCGGTCAGGGTATTGCAGTCAATGAAACTGTTCCCACGCCCGACGAGATGCCAGCGGATGAGCGGGCGATCGCGGAAGAAGCTTATCAATATATGGACTTGCAACCAGGAAAACCGATGGAGGGCATTAAAGTAGATGTTTGCTTCATTGGTAGTTGCACCAACGGCAGAATTAGTGACCTGCGTGAAGCCGCCAAATTTGCTCAGGGACGGCACGTCGCAAACGGTATCAAAGCTTTTGTTGTCCCTGGTTCCGAGCGGGTGAAAAAACAAGCTGAAGCCGAAGGACTACACAACATCTTTGTAGAAGCGGGCTTTGAATGGCGCGAACCGGGCTGCTCTATGTGCCTCGCGATGAACCCCGACAAGCTCCAGGGTCGGCAACTCAGTGCGTCGTCCTCGAACCGCAACTTCAAAGGTCGGCAAGGCTCATCGTCTGGTCGTACGCTGCTTATGAGCCCAGCAATGGTAGTCGCCGCAGCGATTACAGGTCAAGTTACTGATGTCCGTGAGTTAATTTAGGCAGTACCGCTCTTACCACTTGCTCTGGATCGTGACTTAAATAACCTGTAGACCTCGCAATTTGTCGTAGGGGCAAAAGCCCTTCAATATGGCTACGCTCAAGCAGTGGTGTGCCCCTACATGAAGAAGCTGACTTTAATTTGAGTTGTATCTTAACTGAGTTGGCACTAACCGTCGTGCAAATTTTGGTGACGGTAAAAAGCGTACGCATCAAACAGCACGCCTACTAAACTACAGGTTAAACCAATGACTAAAGCGCCCTGAAACGGGTCGCCGCTGCCAAAGACGGCTAGAAATTGCAGGAGTTTTTCGGCTCCGGCTCGACTGATCGCCTCTGCAAAAGGAACCTGTTCGAGCGTCGATAATAGCGCCAAGATTATGCCAATGAGCGCTATAGGGGCAGCAAAGCTAAACGTGCTCGTTAGCAGCAGTGAACGGACGAAAGCTGGTGACATGAGCATAAAGCCAATAACATGCTGGTCAGAGTTAAATAGGTACTGAGGCAATGTGTTCTCTCTACAGTAGGAGCGATCGCCCGCAATTAGCGTGTGTGTGAGAAATCTTAAATCAAGCTTAAATATCTTGTTGAAGCTCTGTGAACAATTTCGAGAAAATCTAGACATAAGTTTTGTGTTGCCTCAAGGTTTGGCCGCAGTGCCTCGCTCTAACGTCGCCCGAAAACGTAGTTGCGGTCTCTGTGCCAGTTCACTAATTGCTTCTGATCGGGACTGATCAGCTAGCTAAAACGTTAATGTAATGAAGGTTTAACGCTACTATTTTTCTTCCTTGGAAGCTTCTGCATCTATGAAGGTTTGGTTAATTTGAATCACAGCACCAGTGCGATCGTGCAACGCAAGAGTTAAATTCTTGAAAGCTGTATCGACCGTTACTTTATGTGACGTTGGAGGTGCAGGGTGTGTCATAAAGCATCTCCTGGGGAATACTGTCGCTAATTAGAGGAGTTGTAGGTTATGAGAGACCGTTTATTTATGTCGGAGACGTTGTTATCCCCAGTGCTAGCTTCGGCGGTACTGGGGCTTTTTATGGTTAGTCCCGCCTTGGGAGCCGTTTTAGAAGAAGAGGGTACAGGCACAGCAGCAGCAGTAAGTCAGCAGCCTGCGATCGTGCCCTCGCCAGATGTTTCCCCAGCACTTTCGACTGCTCCCACGCTTGCTCAAGCGTTGCCATCTGAACAAGCGCTACCTGAAGCGGTAGATCAGAGTAATGATGTCGTTAATTTAGACGCTGCGACCCAGCCAACCGACGGCATGGCTCAGGTGACATCGGTTTCTCAGCTAACTGATGTTAAACCTACTGATTGGGCGTTTCAGTCCCTACAGTCACTTGTAGAGCGCTATGGCTGCATTGTTGGCTATCCTGATCAAACCTTTCGTGGCAACCGTGCGCTTACCCGCTATGAATTTGCCGCTGGCTTGAACGCCTGCCTCGATCGTGTCAATGAACTGATTGCAGCGGGCACAGGTGATCTGGTTAAAAAAGAAGATTTGTTAGCCGTGCAAAAGCTTCAGGAAGAGTTTGCGGCTGAACTTGCAACTCTGCGGGGACGGTTAGGCACATTAGAAGCCCGCACAGCAACGCTAGAAAAACAGCAGTTCTCCACCACCACCAAGCTGTTTGGTCAGGTCATTTTCGGAGTGCAAGGGCGCAACAGCCCCGATATTTCGTTAGCAGGCTTTAACTTTAATGGCAATGATGACCAGGTAAATGTTATCTCAAACGCTCAACTAAGTCTTTTTACTCAGTTTAGCGAACGCAGCATCTTGCTGGTTGGTCTCCAGGCAGGCGCAGGCAGATCCTTCGGCAACCAACTGCTGACAAATGATGTGCTGTTGGGCTATGAAGGCGATTCTCGTAACTCTGTAAGACTTAGCGACCTAACCTTCCGTCAACTGTTTGGCAACAACTTTGCTGTCATTGCGGGACCTGTTGGTGTCAACATGGTGAACGTCTTTCGGGGTGCTAATAGGATTGAAAGCGCCGGACAAGGACCGCTCTCTCGTTTTGCACAGCGCAACCCGATTCTTAACATTGGTGGTGATGGTGGTGGTGCAGGCTTCGACTGGCAAATTACGCCTAGCCTCTCGTTGCAAGGGGTTTACTCGTCCAACCGACCGGAAGACCCAATCAATGGTGGGCTTTTTGGCGGCAGTAACGGCGCAACGACAGCGGGCGCACAGTTAACTTTTGCACCAACTCGCAACATTGATATTGCTCTTCATTATGTAAATGCCTATTCGCCTAGTGGCTTTTTGGGTACGAGCGTAGGCGATGACCAACTTGCCCTGCCTAACCCGTTCTCCTTTCGTGCCCCTATCAAGACTAACGCGATCGGTGGTACTGCGGCTTGGCGCATTACACCCAGGATTACACTCGGCGGTTGGGCTGGCTTTACAACCTCTGACCTGAAAGGTTTCTCTGGCAATGTAGAAACGATTAACTGGATGGCGTTTCTCAACTTCCCTGATTTAGGTGCACGCGGTAATCTGGGTGCAATTTACGTAGGTCAGCCACCACGCATTATCAGTAGCGATCTGCCTGCTGGTCGCAATGTCCCCAGCTTTATTAGTGAAGGAAATTTACTTGCTGGTGAGGGTGACCAACCAGGGACAACGACTCATGTTGAAGCGTTCTACCGCTTCAGAGTCTCTGACAACATCAGTATTACGCCCGGTGTCATCTTTGTTTTCAACCCTCGGCAAAATTCAGCGAACGACACCATCACGATCGGCGTACTTCGGACAACGTTCACGTTTTAAGCGCTTGGAGACAACATAAAACAGAAAGTGAGTTGCTTGTTGTTTTGTCTTGTCTCGGTATAAACCCAGACAAGACATATTGAGAACGACAAGCTATCGCCCTTGCCTAAGTACCTCAATGACCGAAGTCGATCGTGAAAACTCCTAATTTCAAAGGGTTTTATGAGGTTTTCAAGAACCTGGCTGTAATCAGGAACTTTCCGTCCAAACTAAAGTTCTGGCAAGTTACTAGTAGCAATTGGTTTCAGTAATCTCGTTGTCTCTACTACTAACAAGCCCCGTTAGTTGCGTGTCATTTACTTAACACTTGGTTGACTTTTCATTCACCAAACATTTAGAGGATTATTACTGTGATTGATCAATCCACTCGTTTCGCCGTTTGTCTAGGACTATTAGCAGGCAGTTTGGCGATCGCTACCGCCGCCCATGCTGATATTCCCATTACTAGCGGTCAAGCAACTGGTGATGCTGCCTTCTTCTTGCCAGGTACCGCACCGACTGCCACTACTCCTGCGGGCACTCCGGTTCTCTTTGACACGGCAATTCAAACCTTGAGGCTCGTCACGCCAAATGGCACGACAACGACATCACGCTTTCTTCCCAATGCCAGTCAATTTACAGACACCAACGGCAATAACGTACCCGATAGTGGAGACAAAGGCAGGCTAGAAGGCACTCTGTCAGGTGTAGCTTTTTCGGCTAGCGGTAATCCAGTCTTCTTTCAAGGCGTACCGACTGCAATCAACTTTACACTCAGTGCTTTTTCACCTAGCTTCATTCAAGGTGGCACACTGATTAGTCCCCAGCAGGTTGGTACTGCTCCGCTTGTCTTCTTGCCTGTGCAAAATGTTACTCTGTCAGGCGATTCCAGCACCTCATTTACCTCGAAAGAGGGTTTGTTAAGCGTAGGTGCCTTTAATGCTGCTCTGACTGGTGATTCGATCAAACTGCCGTCTGATTTGCAATTACGGTCTACCAACGTCAGCAATGATGTGTCAACGGTATTAGGACGACGCATCAAGTTTGAGTTTGAAGGCAAGGATGTTTTACCGGCAGCGGGAACCGATCTTAATCCGAGCGACGGTGTCATCACTTTTAATGGACCGACAACCAAGTTTCAGGTTCAAAGTGTCGAAACTCCGGGCACCAGTGAGTTTAAGCTCGAAGGCACTGTTGCCAACTTGGATCTGAAACTCACGGCTCCATTCAGTGGAACGCTGAACGGTACACTGTCTTCAGCCGCCAGAACAAACTATGAAGTCAAGGGCGAAGGCCCAGGCTATGTTGCTTTTGGTAATAGTACTGCGACGTTTGCGGGTTCTGCTCGTAACGATACCCAGTTCAAGTTTGAGCAATCCAGTGGCAAGCTAGACGGTAGAAGTAACGGTGATGTTTCGTTTGCGTTGAAGACTGGCAGTGGTAATTTCACAAGCTTTTCTCCAGCAGTGGGTGTAAACAACAACGGTACGGCGTTCAACAGCAGCACGAATACCAGCACAAACACCAGCACGAATACCAGCACAAACACCAGCACGGACACCAGTACGAATACCAGCACGACTAGTACAAATACGATCGTCTTCACCAACTTTGTCGCAAATACCACCTACATCAGACTGTTTAACCCATCGCTCTTTGTAGTAAATAGCACTGACGGCGATGACGATGATGACAGCCGTGATGATGATGATAGACGTAGTGATAACGATGACGATGACAACGATGACAATAGCAATACGACCTACACCATTTATCGGCAGCGTGGTTCCGTTGAAGTGGTTGTAGAACGTGATTCGGAAGATCGTATTTTGCTGGTGGAGCGCGATCGTTCTGACCGTCAACTGCCCCCCGGTCAAGCAAAACGTGGGCGAGTTGTTTCCGCTTACCAGGTCATTGGGTTATCCAGCCGTGTCTTCCCAGGGTTAGTTGGATTGCGGCAAATTTCAGCCACACAAGCGCAATCTACTCCCACTCCGACAACAACAACTCCAGCAACTACCACTCCGGCAGCTACTCCGACAACAACAGCTCCGGCAACTACCACTCCGACAGCTCCAGCAACTACTACTCCAGCAACAACGGCTCCGGCAACTACAGCCCCGGCAACTACGACTACCCCCAGTAGTGCTCCCGCAGGCACCACAACTCCGATCGAATCGACGACTCCCAGTGGAACAACTACCACTCCGTAGAGACAGGAGCCACCTTTAAAGGACACAAAGAGGCAATGGAGCAGATGTGTTCCATTGCCTCTTTCTTTTCATTAATCAGTAAAGGAATGGAAGGGTGAATGATGCGCAAATCATCGCTCGACCCATTATGCGATCGACAACAAGGAAGGGCAGCGGTTTCCAATTTTTAAGCGTATCCGCTATTGTGGCTAAGTTAGCGTTTGAGTTGTGTGATTGTGAGTGAACAGCCGCTTTCTACTGGCTTGAGTTTATGGAGCCAGCGTTTGCTGGCAGCCGTCCTTTTAGGGGGACAGGTGATGGTGCATCTGCTAGCAGGCAAAATTCACCGCCGCAACACCCTTGATCAAATGGCGATCGTGGGTCCAGCATCGCTAATGATTGCCCTGCTGACATCTACCTTTATTGGTATGGTGTTTACGATTCAGGTATCGCGCGAATTTATCAACTTTGGGGCGAGTAATGCTGTGGGGGGTGTGCTGGCAGTCTCTCTCACGCGCGAAATGGCTCCTGTCTTAACGGCGGTGGTTTTGGCAGGTCGTGTCGGTTCAGCGTTTGCAGCCGAGCTTGGGACGATGCGTGTAACAGAGCAAATTGACGCGCTTTATATGCTCAAAACTGACCCGATCGACTACCTGGTCATTCCCAGAGTGATTGCCTGCTGCCTAATGCTACCGATTCTGACTATTCTCTCGCTGCTAACTGGCATGATCGGCGGCATGGTGATCGCCAAGACTCTTTACGGCATTCCACAGAGCGTTTTTTTCGATTCTGCCCGCAACTTTGTTAGCCTATGGGATTTATGTAGTGCGCCAATTAAAGGCAGTTTCTTTGGTGCCGTGATTGCCATTATTGGAACAAGTTGGGGGCTGACGACAACTGGGGGCGCGAAAGGTGTAGGGCAATCGACAACGACTGCTGTTGTCACCTCCCTGCTTGCCATTTTTATTTCTAATTTCTTTCTTTCGTGGTTTATGTTCCAGGGCTTGGGAAGTAGCTTAGGGAAAGGTTTAAGCTGAACGCAGCAAGAGGCGTTGTAAGTCTTTAGGGACTAGTGACAGCGATAAACATACGATCGCCAGTAATGCCATGGGCAATCGGGTCTACAGCAGTCAATCAACAAAAAAACGTGCTGCTGACGTTGGTTCTAGCGGTCTTACCTAGGGTTCTACTGCGAAAGTTCCTACTTCGGAAGTTGTGGTGAAGCGGGCGCAGGTTTTGGCTTGGAGGAACGGGTGGACTGGGGTACAAAGGTATCTACCAACGCTTGTACCAATGCTTCGCGCTGTGAGCGATTCAGACGATTAATTGCTGCTCGGTCACCTTCGGCTGGACTGGTTCGCAACGTGGCGCGGCTAGGATAGCTAGTTTCATCAAACCCTCCATCCAAGCCCAAGCCCAAGTAATCTGCCAGTGTCAGCTTCCAGTCAAAACGATAGGACGGCGATCGCCCTGCAACGTAGAGGTGATAGCGGATGAAGCGACCGACCAGGGTATTGTCTGTCTCAACTTTACCAGTTTCTTTATTTACATACTGGTTTTCTTTGGGAAAGTCAGGCAACCGTTCGTAGACAGATTGCCATGCTGTTTCTGGGCGCACTCGTTGGGCGATCGCAGGCAACGGACCGAACGGCTCAGGGCAAACGATTGCCAGAGTCGTTAGAAAAAACCACCCGCTCATAAAAGTGATCAGGGTTTTTACAGTCAGTCGAAGTGCTGTCTTTTTCTTTGGCATTACGATCGCCCATCCAATTGCAGAGAGTCAGCTAGTTGAGCAACCTACTCACCAATGATTTCTGGCTGAGTTAGCTCATCTGACATTTCAATGATTGCCCGCATGACCGGCTTCATGGTTGGATCATCCACACTGTCAAAATCTTCAAACCGACGACGCTTCGCCCGATTTGCGACCTGAACCGTAATCCGATAACGATTGGATGCGGCTGAAATCAATTCATCAGCTCGACGCATCAACTGAGTGCTATCGAACGCGGTACGCTTCTGCATAAAGGTTGCCTGTAATTGCGAATAACAAAGGAGAACTGTAGCCCCCAGTCTATCAAGAGTTACAGACTTCTGTTGCAGTTTTCCTAAATTGCTTAGACCTTGACAATGCCCTGATGCTCCGGAAAAGACGCACTGAACAACCAGTAATACTGCCTACTGCACTCGATCGCTCGTACTTGGTCACACGGCAGTTTATATTGGTAACGCTATATAAAGTAATGATTAAGCCTGATTAGACAGTATTAAGCTTTGCAAAGCATTTAACAGAATGGTAGAAACCCCCTTTCAACGTGTTGCTTACCAAAAGCAGGATCTCATGGAACCAGTGACGCTCACTTCAATGTACCAGCCAACCTATGCCCGCTCTGCTGTAGCAGTGACCTCTCTAAAAGTGGTCGCACTGGGAGATAGCCTGATTTATGGCTTTGGCGACCCGGTTGGGGGTGGGTGGATTGAGCGTCTGCGCCGGAATTGGATGCAGTCGAGTGGTCCCGATTATGCGCTTTATAACCTGGGCATTCGGGGTGATGGGGTGAAGCAAGTTGCTCAGCGCTTAGAGAGCGAATTTCGCCAGCGTGGTGAGCTACGCAATCGTGTACCAGATTTGATGATTCTGTCGGTTGGTGTGAATGATTCGGCTCGTTTAGGGCGATCGCAAGGACGGAATTTCACAGATCTTGCAATGTTCGAGGCTGAAATGATTGCCTTGTTGGAGCAAGCACAGCGGTTATGCCCGACTCTCTTTGTCGGGATGGTGCCTGTTGATGAAGCCAAGATGCCCTTTCAGAAATGCTTCTATTACAACCATGCAGATCAGTTTCGCTATAAAGAGGTCACACGCTTAGCCTGTCAGCATTACCAGATTCCCTACCTTGATGTTTTTTCTCAGTGGTTAGAACGGGGTACAGACTGGTATCGATCGCAGCTAAGTGACGACGGGCTACACCCAAATGTCTCTGGCTATCAGTCCTTATTAGAAGATGTGCTGCACTGGCAGCCCTTTACTGATTATGTCTGGGGAACGACAACGAACCTGGAGTGCTTGGTCTAGAGCAGACCGATGTCCGTTAGCATTTGTGACTGTTGTCGGATGCCTGGTATAAAGTTGAGCATTGAGATCGTGGGATTTAGACGCACATGACAGCGCTGGTAGTGGCTACGGGAAACCCAGGTAAGCTAAAAGAAATGCAGGCTTTTCTAACGGGATTAGATTGGGAGCTGCTGCTCAAGCCTGAAGCCATAGAGATTGAGGAGACAGGAGAAACATTTGCCGAGAATGCTTGCCTTAAAGCCTCTCAGGTAGCGCTAACGACGGGAGAATGGGCGATCGCGGATGATTCTGGCTTGGAGGTGGATGCGCTGGATGGTGCGCCAGGTGTTTATTCCGCCCGTTATGGCAAGACAGATGCAGAACGCATTGAGCGACTGCTGAGTGAGCTAGGCAATGAGCTGAATCGTGAAGCCCGCTTTGTATGCGTGATTGCAATCGCCCAACCCGATGGCACGATCGTTCGGCAAGCGGAGGGTATCTGCGCTGGCAGTATTCTTCACGCCCCACGTGGTAGCGGTGGCTTTGGCTATGATCCGATCTTTTACGTTGCCGAACAACGGCTCACATTTGCCGAAATGTCGCGCGAACAAAAGCAATCACTGAGCCATCGTGGTAAAGCGCTCCAAGCCTTACTGCCACAACTGCGATCGTTGTAAGGCTATTGTTTTAAGACTGTCGGTTAAAGTACTTGAACGAGTGTGCAGCCGTAGCGGGAAGACAACGCTATGCTTCCCAATTTCCTGTGCTTGAATTCTCATGTCTCAGGCAAGTGGTGGTGCCGCATTGTGTTAGAAGCACCACTACCCAAAATGGTTTAGCAGGTCTAGGCACGCCTTTTCTAAACGGAGATTCTAACCAAAATTTACAATAACTTTATAAAAAAGTTTGTTTGTGAAGTTGCCGAAAAGATTAGGTCAGTAGATCAGCGTAGACAATCAGGTGCTATGAAGTAGGGCTTATAGTTTAGCTAGGCTTTATACGTATTTATACGGTTTTATTCTTGAAAGCTGGAGCGACTATGCAATCCATATTTTTTACTGCAATGGTTGACCCATCGCTATCGACTCTTACAGAGAGCCAAACACCCCATCGATCGGCTCGCTCCCTCTTCAAGCGCGCTATCGATATAGTGGGTAGTCTAGTGGGCTTGCTCCTACTAGCAATACTCTTTATTCCGCTAGCGCTTGCCATCAAACTAGACAGCCCTGGTCCAATTTTTTATGCTCAAGAACGTTACGGTCTACTAGGGCAGACATTTCGCATCTACAAGTTTCGCTCGATGGTGCAAAATGCGGATGCTCTAAAGTCGCAGGTAAAGAATGAAGCGAGTGGGCTGATCTTTAAAAATCAGGATGATCCTCGCGTGACAAGAATTGGTCGGTTTCTGCGTCGTAGCAGCCTAGATGAGTTTCCCCAGTTTTGGAATGTGTTGCTGGGGGAAATGAGCCTGGTTGGAACGCGCCCACCTACGGCTGATGAAGTTTCGCGGTACGACAGCCACCACTGGCAGCGGCTAAATGTCAAGCCCGGTATGACTGGAGAATGGCAGGTCAACGGTCGATCGATGGTCAAAGATTTCGAGGACATTGTTAAGCTTGATCTACGCTATCAAGAGCAATGGCATCCGCTTTATGATTTGACATTGATTGCGCGGACTGTCTATGTCATTGTGGCTAAGGTTGGTGCTTTTTAAGCCGCTTTGCTGGCTGTAAGCGTTTGCACGAAAACTATATGTTAAATAACTGAAGGGCGCTGGATGCGCCCTTTTTGCTTTGTTGCATCAGTGCTAAGACTAGACTAACGACTATCTCACTATCCCGTTAGCAAAAGCAAAAAAGGGTGAGTTAAAGACAATCAAGGCAAGCATCACTGAAGCCTTACTGGCACTGCTAGAACCTCTTGAACAGACTCCAATCGAAAACACTGATTGAGCAAGCAACATCAGCTGAGTTTGCCATGCTTAAATCGTTCGGGCGCAACGTGCGATCGCCTAAATTGGCTTAACGCAAACGTACTGAATAAACGGCTGTTTCTAAAAAACGTTTGTACTAAAACGGCGTATGATTCAGGTAGATTGTTGCTGTGCTTGCTACTTGACGCTGGCGATCGATTCAACCCTTACAGTCGATCGCCGATGAATTGTTGCCAATTCACAATTTGGTTGCATCATGGTGTCTGTAAAAGGATGTCTGTAAAAGGGTCTGGGCAGCAGTCAATATGAGTATGCGATCGCGTTGGCATGGTTATCAAGCAAATTCAGTTGTAGCAAGCAGGTAGGAACGCTCGGCATGGTTTTACTGCTTACAGATGTCTTTCTGTTGCTTACCCAGGTTTTGCTGTGGATTGTGATTGGGCTAGTCACCTGGTTTGTGCTGCTCAAAGCATTGCCCAAAGCCTTTTTAGGAATGTTGGTGCTGCTGCTGATTTTGCTTATCCTGGCGGTATCTTTTTTTGGAGGACCCCCTGCCCCAAATACAGGCGTCCTGGAAGTGCTGTGGCGGATTATTTCGTTTCCGTTTAGTCCGTTAGGGCTGGGACTAATACTGGTTTTGATCCTGCTGTCTGGCGTTAAACTCGGCAAGGTCATTAAAAATGTGATTACTGCCGCACTGATCTTGCTGGCGCTGGGCTGTTTCCCGCTTGTGGCTTATTACCTAGCGCAAGAACTAGAGATGGAGGCGATCGAGCTAATTGGTGCACAACCACCGCTTGCAGGCGATGCCCGTCGAGTTATTGTGTTGCTGGGTCAGAATACGACGCGCCTACAGCTTAAACCACGACTAGGGAATGTACCCACGCCGCCAGCCACTACACCTGCAAACGCGCCCCGAGTGGAACGCCCTGTCAGCCCTGAAGCGTTTCAAGCCATTTCTACGCAACCGATTCAAATGACTGAGCATGGCGATCGCATCATTTATGCCGCTCAACTGTATCAGGAAGAAGCTCGTGCAGGGACACGCCCCTTGATCGTCGTCAGTGCTGGATCACGCCCGGATCGCGCACAAAAGGAAGGCGAATCGAGAGAGCAAATTTCGGAAGCACGCGATGTCCAGATTTTGCTAACCCGGACATTAGGTGTGCCGGAAGCAGATATTCGTCTGGATCACGAGGGTACCAGTGTACGTCGCAGTGCTGAAAACGTATACAGGCTGCTTACAGAGGCTCAACGGGTTAATTTTGGCAATCAACTGACGTTGGTTGGCACTGCACTCAATATGAATCGGGCGGCACTCACCTTTGTCCGTGTGTTTAACGAGAGTACTATTGTCATCCGCCCAACTGACTTTTTTACGATACCGCCTGGTACTCACCTTGCGCGGCGTGTACAGGGGCGTGACTTGATTGAGCGTCAGCTTCTCGCAACTGATGTGCTGCCTAATGTGGATGCACTCTGGTTAAGCAGCCAGGCGATCGAAGAGTACCTCAATGCTATTTACTATTTTCTGCGTGGCTGGATCAGGTTTGGCGGTGCATCGCCACGAGTGCTAGCGCCACCTGCGGCTATGCTTCCGTCACCGAGTCGTCCTGCTCTGACCCCGATCGCCACTCTGATTCGTTTAGGATGAGAAAGCTTCTGCGTCGATCCAACGCATTGATATCTCGTACTACACCAAATCATGGCTCAATCTCGACTGCGTAAACTGGGGCAGTACCTTCTTCCCCATTGGAAAGCAGCAGGCTCAGGCGTTTTAGCGCTTTTAGTGGTCAATCTTTTGGGCGTTCGCATTCCATTACTGATTCGGGATGCGATCGATCGACTTCAGATTACGTTTAGCTTCAGTCAAGTTTTCTACTATGTCGTCCTGGTGCTTGGTATGGCATCGGTAATGTGGATTGTGCGCATGGCATCGCGCACGCTGCTCTTTGGGGTTGGTCGCCAGGTCGAGTTTGACCTGAAACAGAAAGTGTTTGCTCATTTGCTGACGCTGGAGCCGTCTTACTTTGCAGCGAATACCGTAGGTGATCTCATCAATCGATCGACGAGTGACGTGGATAATATCCGCCGTCTGCTGGGGTTTGCGGTGCTGAGTCTGGCAAACACGCTGTTTGCCTATGGGCTAACCTTACCTGCCATGCTAAGGATCAACGTCAAGGTGACGTTGCTGTCGCTGGCAGTCTATCCCGTCATGCTGATCTTGGTGCAGGTCTTTAGCACACGGCTTCGAAGCGAGCAGATTGTCGTGCAGGAGCAGTTGTCTGACCTCAGCGAGTTGATCCAAGAAGACATGAGCGGCATTTCCCTGGTGAAGATCTACGCCCAGGAAGAAAACGAGCGAGAGGCGTTTCAGCGTCGCAACCAGGAGCTTTTGGAGGCAAATCTGTCGCTTGCATTAACGCGGAGTACGCTACTGCCGCTGCTGCCCGGTTTAGCAAGCGTTGGGCTGCTGGTCGTGTTGCGGTTTGGAGTCAGCGCCATCAACGAAGGTGCCATTACCGTCGGAGACTTTGTGGCACTCTTGCTGTACGTGGGGCAACTAGCGTTTCCGGCAGCCTTACTGGGTTTTACCATTACGGCATACCAGAGAGGCGAGGTGAGTGTCGATCGCATCGAAGCCATTCTTACGGTGCAACCCCGCATTCGCGATCAGCCCAACGCGATCGCCCTGTCACGATCGCAGGTTCGGGGCGAGTTGACTGCCGACCATCTCACGTTTGCGTTTCCAACAGCAAGTGGTAGCAACAGCAAACCTGCTTTGCAAGCCGTAAGTTTTACCATTCAACCGCAGGAAACCGTTGCCATTGTGGGATCGATCGGCTCTGGCAAATCGACGCTGGCGAATGCACTGCCCCGGCTACTAGATATTGCTCCCGGTCAACTGTTTTTAGACGGCTTCGACATTACCCAGGTGCGCCTTGCAGATCTCCGTGGCGCGATCGCCTACGTTCCTCAAGACAGCTTTCTGTTCAGCACAACAATTAAAAACAACATTCGCTATGGTGAGCCGGGCGCAGACGAAGCCAGGGTGATTGATGCTGCGAAACAGGCACAAATTCACAGTGAAATTCTCAATTTTCCACATCAGTATGAGACGATCGTTGGCGAACGCGGCATTACCCTGTCTGGTGGTCAACGCCAACGAACAGCCCTTGCACGGGCACTTCTAGTCGATGCACCGATTCTTATTCTGGACGATGCCCTTTCTAGTGTGGATAACCAGACCGCTACCCAGATTTTGCGAAACCTCTCGGAAGGCACCCATCGCAAAACCGTCCTCTTTATCTCACACCAGTTGTCGGCGGCAGCGAGTGCCGATCGCATCTTTGTGATGGAGCAGGGCACGATCGTCCAGTCTGGTACTCATAGTGGTTTGATCGGACAACCAGGGCTATATCAAACCTTGTGGAACCAACACAAGCTCGAAGAAGTCTTGCAATAGATCTAGCGAGATTTTCTACAGCGCAATGGTAATTTTAGAGTATTGGTCAGCAGTGCCACTTTCTTAAATGCAAAAGTCTGCTGTCAGAACGTTTTATCGGAAAACGTCTCAAAGTCCTGCGCTGAACGGTGAATTCAAACACAGCTAGTTTTATTAATCACTTACCGAAAGTATTGAGGAACGGTCACAATGACCTGCAAAAAGAGTTCGCGCTATCAAACCATCCTTTCCCTGACGCTGCTCATGCCATGCCTGACGCTGTTTGGGCTATCTGCTCAAGCAACACCAGCAGCCAACCAGGCGACGATCGCGCCTCCCTCTAAAATTAGCCTTAAATTTAAAGTACCAAAGCGTGGCGCACCGACTTCTACAGCCGGTGGAGCAAGCCGTGGCTCTTGTGTGACAGCAAACAAGCCGCCTAGTAAGCCAGCACTAACGGCACTCAAGCCCAGTACTCGGTTAGGCTTGACGGTTGCCGAGCGTCCCAGCTTTTTTGTTTACGTGCCTCAGTCGCCCGCACGGACAGCAGTCTTTTTGCTCTTAAGTGATGATGATACTGAAGTTGTGTACGAAGCTACTTTCGCACTGCCCTCAACAGCAGGTGTCGTGCGCTTTGACCTACCAAACAATGCTCCAAGCCTGCAAGTGGGTAAGCAATACCACTGGTACATCACAACCGTCTGCAATACGACGGCTGGCTTGAGTGGCAGCCCTACTGTTGAAGGGTGGGTCGAGCGCATAGTTCCCGATGTGACACTAACAAAAGCGCTTCAGAAAACGCTACCAGGCAATCGCCCCAATCTTTACGCAGAAGCGGGCATCTGGCACGAAACCCTGACGACCCTGGCAGATCTTCAGCAGCAATACCCACAAAACACCAGGCTTCTTCAAGACTGGCGCGAGGTACTGCAATCAGTCGGGTTAGATGCTGTGGCAGCAGCACCGTTGATTACTGCTAACACTATGAAGCCATAGTAGCGGTCAGTGGGGTCTGTAGCTTGCTACCTATAGGATTGGCTAAAGGCTAAAAGCTAATAACGCAAGATTCACAAATGCCCCGGAACTGCCCTATGTGGAAAGCGCTCAAACAAAAGGTCTGGCAATGGCGCGGTGTCATCATCGCTGTGCCGAGCGTGACGATCGCCGTTTTGGGTCTGCGATCGTTGGGCTTGCTGCAAGCACTAGAGTTTCCGGTGCTGGATCAGTTTTTTCTCATGCGCCCACAGGAAGCGATTGACCCTCGCATTGTCATTGTTGAAGCCAACGAAGCCGATTTACAAAAGGTAGGGCATTGGCCATTGACGGATGCCGAACTTGCTAATGTACTGCAAACAATCAAGCAACAGAAACCAACTGCGATCGGGCTTGACTTGTACCGCGACTTGCCTGTAGAGCCGGGTAATCAGACCTTGACGAAGCTCTTTGAAACAACTCCGAACCTTATTGGTGTTCAGAAGGTTGGCAGCAGCAGCGATAGTTCTCCAGTCAATCCACCCCCCATTCTGAAGCAGCGCGATCAGGTCGGCGCAAACGACTTCGTGCTGGATGCTGATGGCAAAGTGCGTCGTGGCTTGTTCTATCTAGAAGACAGTAAAGGCGAGAACGTCTTCAACTTTGGGTTTCTGCTGGCAGCCCATTATTTGAAAAACCAAGGCATTGAGCCAGAGTTAACTGCTGACCAAACCATCAAGCTAGGCACGGCAGTCTTTCCAGCGCTGGACGCTCATGCGGGCAGCTATGTGGGCGCTCAAGCTGGTGGCTATCAGGTGATGCTGACCTATCGTGGCACCCTGCAACGCTTTCAAACAGTAACGCTCACGGATGTGCTGGAACGCAGGCTGCCGTCAGATGTGATGCGCGATCGCATTGTCCTCATTGGTACCACGGCTGAAAGCTTAAAAGATCTGTTTTATGTGCCGTATAGCAGTAGTTTAACGGCTCCTACACGTATGGCAGGTGTCACTATCCATGCCAACTTTATCAGCCAGATTCTTAGCGCGACGTTGGATGGACGAATGCCAACGCTGAAGACATGGAATGAACCACTGGAAGGGCTGTGGATTCTTGCCTGGGCAACGACCGGAGCTATCTTAAGCTGGCGGCAGCGCTATAGCGGCAAACCGGGGTTTCGTCCCTGGAATATAGTCAGCATTATATTTGCAGCTAGTTGTCTAGTTGGCGGCAGCTACATCACGTTTTTGCAGGGCTGGTGGATTCCGGTCGTGCCACCGATCCTGTCGTTATTTGGTGCCTCGATCGTCATTACGGGTTACCTCGCGCAATCGGCTGCGGAGATGCGCCGTACGTTTGGGCGTTATCTCACTGACGAAGTGGTTGCGAGTTTGCTCGAAACACCCGGAGGCTTGACGCTAGGGGGCGAACGCCGTAAGGTGACAATCTTAATTTCTGACTTGCGCGGCTTTTCGGCAATTTCGGAACGCTTGCCGCCCGAACAGGTCGTTATGATTCTCAACCTCTATCTAGGCGTGATGTCTGACACTGTGACCCGTTATAGCGGCACTATTAATGATTTCATTGGCGATGGCGTTTTTGTTATGTTTGGTGCACCGATTTATCAAGAGGATGATTCGGAGCGAGCAGTTGCCTGCGCGATCGCCATGCAAACGGCAATGGTAGACGTGAATCGGCAAAATCAACAGCTTGGGCTACCGACGATCGAAATGGGCATCGGCATCCATACGGGCGAAGTGGTAGTTGGTAATATTGGCTCCCAGCGTCGCGCTAAATATACCGTTATTGGCAACCACGTCAACCTGGCAGCACGGATCGAATCTTATACAGTCGGTGGGCAAATTCTGATATCGGACGACACATTTCGCGATGTTGGAGACATCATCAAAGTTGATAGACAGATCCGGGTAGAGCCTAAAGGTATCAAAGAGCCAATTACCCTCTACAACGTGAATGGCATTGGCGGCAAGCATAATCTCTCTTTGCCCGCAGACAAAGAGTTATTCATCGCGCTCACGCCCGAAATACCCGTGCAATACACCGTTCTGGAAGGCAAACATGCAGTTGGCACAATCTTTGAGGGCACGTTAGTCAGCCTGTCAGAGAAGAGCGCCGAACTACGATCGGATCACTTTCTCACCCCCCTTAGTAACCTCAAACTCAATTTGCTTGAGCCCTCTCAGGATGCTGTTGCAGTAGATGATCTCTACGCCAAGGTTTTAGACAGACCGGCAACCCATCCGAACTGTGTAAGAGTGAGATTTACAGGTATGCCCATTCGCTTGGCTGAGTTATTGCCTGATGGCTCTGCGACGATCGATGCTCCGCGTCATTCCTAGAGCGTTACAGCCATTAAAACTAACCGTCCCAGAACGCTTTTAGAGCAGTTTTTAAGCATCTACGGTTAACGCTGCGGCTCAAGAATGCATCAGGCAACCTGTTTGTGGCTGCGCTCGACCTTCCCACAGCGGCAGGTTAAACGTTGGAGAACTCAGGCTCCTAGCTTTCTTTTTGAACAGTCCCCTTAAGTCGGGATCGCGTCCCAGATTTAGAGTACGTTAGCGAGAATTACAATTCGGGATGAAGTTACCGTTTGAACCTTGAGTTCAATCGTAGAGTCTAAGAGAACAGTTGATTGTTTGAAAGCCAGAACGTCGCTTCGTTGCTATAGCCTCTTAGTAAGACGATCGCCCAATTGCTTAAACATGGAAAACGCAAACATAAGGATCGCTTTTCCAGCAAGGTTTTTTAATCTTTTGGCTGACGAGAGACTGGTGTAATCAATTTGAGCCATACGCACAATGGCTAGGCGGAGAGCAAAGTGAAAGACCTTGTTAAACGTGGGATACCAAAATGGGCGATAGGGCTGCTGGTTCTAGCGCTGGTCTTAGGCGCGGGGTACGTTGCCTACAGTCAGGTAATGACAGCACGACGGCAAGAAGCGCGACGGCAGATTCAAAGTGCCACAGTGGAACGTCAAAGCTTGCCAGTGAAGATTTCAGCCAATGGCTCTGTGCTACCTGAGCGATCGGCTAATGTGAGTCCAAAATCGTCGGGCATTCTCAAACAACTGCTGGTGAAGGAGGGCGATCGGGTTAAGGAAGGACAGATTCTGGCGTATATGGATGCGTCTAACCTTCAGGGGCAGTACACCCAGGCAAAAGGACAGTTAGCCCAGGCACAAGCAAATCTGGCTAAGGTCGTTGCTGGTAACCGCCCTCAAGAGATTTCTCAAGCAGCTGCCCAGCTAGCGAATGATAGAGCAGCATTAGGTTCTGCCGAGTCCACGTTTCAGCAAAACCAACAACTGTTTAGTGCTGGAGCACTTGCCCAACGAGACCTCATCACTGCTCGTGCAACCCGCGATCAAGCCGCCGCTCAGGTACGGAAATCGCAGCAGGCTTTAAGTTTGCAGCAGATGGGTTCTCGTCCAGAAGATATCGCAACCGCCCGTGCTCAAGTTGTGACAGCGCAAGGAGCTTTGGAAACGATTCAAGCCGATCTGGACGATACGGTGATTCGCGCTCCGTTTAGCGGCATCGTCACCAAAAAGTTTGCTGATCCGGGCGCGTTCGTCACACCATCAACAGCGGGTAGCTCGGCTTCTTCGGCATCGGCTTCGATATTGGCGCTAGCTTCCACCAATCAAATTTCGGCAAATGTGGCTGAAGCAAACATCGCTCAAATCAAAGTGGGGCAGTCGGTCAAGATTACAGTGGACGCGTTTCCAGGCAAAACGTTTGAGGGACGGGTGATCCAGGTCGCTGCACAGTCAACCCTGACGCAAAACGTCACTAGCTTTGAAGTGAAAACGTCTGTTTCCGATCCCGGCAATCTGCTGCGGTCTGGCATGAGTGCCAATGTGGAATTCAACGTGGGTACGTTGAACAATGTGCTGGTGGTGCCTACGGTGGCGATCGTTCGTCAGGATGGGGTCAGCGGCGTACAAGTTATGGGTGGACAAAGAGGCGAGGGTCGTCGTCCGACGTTTCGTCCTATTACTACAGGCGTATCAACCGATGACGGTAAAACAGTTGTGCTTTCTGGGCTTCAAGAAAAAGACCGGGTACTAATTAGCTTCCCACAAGGCGGTCGTCCTGCTGGAAGAACACCTTCCCTTCTACCAGGTATGGGTGGTGGCGGTCGTGATGGCGGTGGCTCACGGCAGCGTTAGGATCATCTTATGGGACAGTTTACTCGCATTCGTCCAACCCGTGTTTCGCTGCTAGAAGTCCTCTCTATGTCGATCGAGGCGCTGTGGAGCAACCGACTCCGCACTGGGCTGACGATGCTGGGCGTGATTATTGGCATTGCTTCGGTGATTACCGTTACGTCGGTGGGACAAGGCGTGCAAAAAGCAACCGAGCAGCAAATTCAGGCGCTGGGAACGAACGTCATTTTGGTGTTAACAGGGGCTGCCCGCACGGGTGGAATCAGCCAGGGATCTGGAACTGCTTCGACCGTCACTTGGGAAGATGCTCAGGCGATCGCTAGACAAGCTCCAGCCGCTCAAGGTGTCACTGCTTACTTGCAACGTGGTGTACAGGTTGTTTATGAAGGCGAAAACGCTTCGACATTACTGCTAGGCACCGATTTAAGCTATCCCGATGTCAAGAATATCCATCCTCAAGAAGGACAATTCTTTAGCCAGGAAGATCTGGATGCTGCTAGACCTGTGGCGGTGCTGGGCAGTAGCATCCGCGATGAACTTTTTGGCACCAATGGAACCGCGATCGGTGCTCAGATTCGTGTTCAGAGCGAGCTTTATAGCGTGATTGGGGTCATGGAGACGAAAGGTTCCGTTGGAGGACAAGACCAAGACGATCGCATTTACGTTCCCCTGACCAATATGTCTGCTCGTATTGTCGGCAACAATGCCATTAATGGTATTGCCGTCAGTGGCTTTTGGGTGCAGGCAAAAGATGCGGCAGAGCTTGATGCGGCACAGTTTCAGGTGACAAACCTACTGCGGATTCGGCACAACATTTACCCGCCGCAACCCGATGATTTTCGGATTACCAATCAGGCAGATATCATTAATGCGTTCAGCAATATTGTGGGGCTGTTTACCGTAATGGTAAGCGCGATCGCGGGCATTTCTCTCGTTGTCGGTGGCATCGGCATTGCTAATATCATGCTGGTTTCTGTGGTGGAGCGCACACGGGAAATCGGTGTTCGCAAGGCAGTCGGAGCTACCAACAGCGCTGTCTTAAGCCAATTTTTGACTGAAGCTGTCATAGTCTCGATCGCAGGCGGCGCATTGGGAATCGGCTTGGGTGTTGGCATTGCGTTTGGTGCCGCAACCCTTTTCAAATTTCCCTTCGTCCTCTCTATCTGGTCGATCGTCGCAGGCTTCGGTCTATCGTTCGTCATTGGACTGATCGCAGGCGTAATCCCTGCTCGGAATGCAGCACAGCTTGACCCGATCGCGGCGTTGAGAAGCGAGTAAGCAACATCTACTAGATCCCCAACTTCTGTATCAGTTTCAGCTAACAATCAAGGCGAAACAAAGAAGTTGGGAATCTGTGTGATTCGCTTTGCCTTTTACCGACTCATTACTCTTACCCTCGCCCCGCTTCTCCCCTATGGCAAACATGATTTGGATGGAAAATATCACCAAGACTTACCGTTTAGGTGAAGTGGATGTACCTGTGCTAAAAGGCATTGATTTGGCGATCGAAGAGGGGGAATATGTCGCCATCATGGGAGTTTCTGGTTCGGGTAAATCAACGCTGATGAATATCATCGGGTGCCTCGATCGCCCTAGCGGAGGCGATTACATCCTGGAAGGTAGAAACCTGACGACGCTAAATAATGATGAACTGGCGTTTATTCGCAACCAGCGGATTGGCTTTGTGTTTCAGCAATTCAATTTGCTAGCGCGATCGACGGCGCTTGATAATGTGATGTTACCGATGATCTATGCCAGCGTCTCAAAGCCGCAGCGTCAAAAACGAGCCAGGGAAGCGCTGACTAGAGTGGGGTTGGCAGAACGGTTGTCAAATCGTCCAAACCAGCTATCGGGTGGACAACAGCAGCGTGTAGCGATCGCCCGTGCTCTAGTGAACCGTCCCGCGTTGGTACTGGCAGACGAACCAACGGGAGCGCTCGACAGCACAACTTCCCAGGAAGTGATGGATTTAATGACGGATTTAAACCGGCAGGGCATTACGATCGTCATCGTGACGCATGAACCAGATATTGCCGCACAAACAAACCGCATCATTCATGTGAAGGATGGGTTGATTGTTGCCTAACAACCTATGCAGAACGATTGCAGGGCGGTTCTCGATAGCCGCTCTTTGTAGCGTCTTTGTGGCGACAGCGGTATGAACGGTATTTACAGATACAGAGCCAATTGCCTAATTGCGGCTCAATAAGAGGGCTACCGTTGGTGGATGGCGCTTGTGTCTGAGCCAACTCCTAGATTCCTCGATTCAACGCAACTGCTCTTTGACCTACAGCGAGGCAATGAAATTGCGCGTAGCCTGAGCGGTTGCCTCGACCCAGAGACAATTGCACACCGTGTCACAGAGGGTATGGTGGCAGGCTTTGGTTGTGCCTTTGCCCGCATTTGGTTGGTGGAGCCAGACCGTACAGAACTAAAGCTGGTAGCATCCTCTGGGATGTATACACAAAGGGATGGCTCCTTTGCCAGAGTGCCGATGGGTGCTTTTAAGGTTGGCAAAATTGCTCAGAACGGCATCCCCTTTTTAAGCAATGCGTTAGCGGATGAGACTTGGGTACGCGATCGCGAATGGGCGATCGCTAAGGGTATTCGTGGTTTTGCAGGCTATCCCTTAACGGCTGGTGGTGATGTGGTTGGGGTGCTGGCAGTCTTTAGCCAACAGGCAATGGCACCCGAATTTCTGGAAGTTTTGCAGAGTCTCTGTGCAACGGTGGCGATCGCTCTTGAACTGGCACTGCACCATCAGCAAGAGAAACAAACCTGGCAGCAGGAAAAACAAGCCTGGAACGCGCCTAAACTTGACGCTACAAATCACAGCCCTCTCTCTGAGCAACTGGCAAATATTTTAGCTAGCGTGCGTCCAACGCTAGTCGGCACCGAAGTACCCCTTTCGGCACCACTGACGTACCTATTTTTACGAACGGCAGAAATCCTGAGTGCAATGCAATGCTTGTACTGCCGCCTGACCTACGGCACGACCCAAATTTCTCTAGAAGTCATGGCTTCGTCTCTGCCCGTCAAAACACAACCAGCCAAAACGCAACCAGTCAAAACCCAAGAGAGAACGTCACCGTTTGATGAACTTTTATTTGCCGTCTCCTGTCTGGGCGGTAGTTTACAAAGCTACACGGGTGCTAATCAGCATGCAGTGCAGGTGCTGCTGGCTGTGCCCTATCCTGGCTGTGTGTTGGGTTCGCGTGTGTGCATTCAATGTCGGTTACCTGTCTTACAAATGGCATTTACGCATCTGGCGTATCTGGCTGGTTTGACTGTCTGCACGACAGCAGACGATCGCACAGTCCCCCTGCTTACCGACGATCCAGCTCAGGTGGATGCACTGAATCCGCTACTGTGGGTAGCAACGCGCGAGCAAGCAACGCCAAAACAAGCAAAAGGCAGGTTGGATTTGACAATTACCCCGATTCAACTACGGGCGGCTGTAGAAACGTTAGCCAATGGCTATAGCTGGGGCTTGGTATCTAAACCAAAGCTAGACGCACAGCGCCTTTCTGAACGCGAACAGGAAATTATGGCACTGTTGGCTCAAGGTTTGCGCGATCGCGACATTGCCAACTCTCTCTATATCAGCGATCGCACGGTCAAATTCCACATCAACAATATTCTGGCAAAGCTCAAAGCCAAGACCCGCTTTCAGGCACTGTATCAGGTGACTTGCAATGGTTGGCTTGACCGAGAAATTTTGGAGCGATCACGCATTCCAGAGCCGTTAGAGGGATCATAGTGACAACGCCTGCTGCATGTATTCAGACTAAAGCCAGTGAAGCGTTCTAGCAGCGACACCTAGCACTTAGCATTCAAAACTCAAACCTCATTACTTTCCCTTTCTCCACTCTTATGGATACGGATCAGATTATTGCCATTCTCGCTACCGCGATCGCCACGGCTACACCCCTTGTTTTTGCCTGCATTGGCGAAACCATTACAGAACGAGCCGGTGTCATTAACCTTTCTGCTGAGGGGACGATTATGCTAGCGGCAATGGCTGGGTTTGCAGTGGCAAAAACGACAGAGGGCTTGGGCAACACGCCGAGTCTGCTGTTAGGCTTTGGCAGTGCAGCACTGGTAGGAGCCGCGATCGCCCTCATCGTTGCCTTTGGTGCGCTGACCTTAAAACAGTCTCAGGTGGCGATCGGTTTTGTGCTGGCGTTGCTATGTGCCGATCTATCATCCTTTTTGGGCAATGCTTTCGTCCGTATCCCTGGACCAACGGTTCCCAGCTTCAATGTGCCGTTTTTGCAAGATCTACCGCTGGTCGGCAAGTTGCTGTTTCAAAGTGATCTGCTGGTATACGCCAGTTACGGACTCATTGCGCTGGTTTGGGTTTACTTCTACCGCACTCGCGCTGGACTCATGCTGCGAGCGATCGGCGAACAACCCGCTGCCGCGTTTGCTAGAGGTACAAATGTTATTCTGATGCGCTACGTTTACACCCTGTTTGGTGGCGCTTTGATGGGCATTGCGGGCGCTGCGTTTGCGCTAGATTTCAAGGCAGGCTGGAGCCATCGTCATACGGGCGGCTATGGTTGGATTGCGCTGGCGATCGTCATCTTTGGCGGCTGGAATCCGCTTCGAGTCGCGTTGAGTTGCTACTTTTTTGGCATTTTGCAATCAATGGCAAGCGTAGCCCAGAGCGTGATCCCCGCTATTCCTACGCAGGTCTTTACCGTTGCGCCCTTTGTATTGATGATCTTGTTTCTAGTACTGACATCCAGCGAGTGGTTAGAACGCGCCTTAAAGCTGTTGCCCCCAACCTTAGGACGTGCAGCGGCTCAAACGATTCACAGTACGCCACCCGCCGCACTGGGTCGAGTCTTTGAGCAAGATTAAGTCTTTGAGCAGGATTGAGATAGTAGGGACGCACGAGAGACGTTCTACACCTGAAACCGCATGGGAGAAGACACCGATTACTCGTTGCTTTCGCTGGGTTCCAATTTGCGAGCCGGTTTGAGAAAGAGCCAGCAAACGAAAAAGAAGGAGGCTGTAAGCAATTGGGTCAGGTCGAGGGTAGACAAGTAGCCATCAGAGAAGATAGCGATGCTGCGATCGATAATGCCAAATACCCAGAAAGAAACACCAAGCAGCCAAATTCTCTGCTTGAGATCTCCTCCCAGAGGGTAAGGTTGCGTCGCTTGCTGATCGTCGATCGGTTTAGTTTTCATCTACCCAAGAATATAAACAACGGTTAAAAGTTATTGACGAGTCAACCTACTTGTGCAGGTCTTATAGATATAGTAGAAACATTTCTTTTTTATTGCCATATTCTGGTAACCTTTTCATGCCTTTTGCAAAAAACACCATGACTGAAGAGTCCGATTTTAAGCTCCTTCATCGTGTCGGGTCGTTGCCTGTTGGCTTCGTTGCGGGACCAACCTACCCGTTACAAGCGCTGTTGCTGCTTCAGAAAACGCCTCAGCTATGGGGTTGTGTGGCAATCCCGATTATGGTGAATGTTGCGATCGGGGCAGCGCTTTATGCTGGGTTACTGCTTCCCGCCTGGCGAGGGATTGGTCAATGGGCTTCTGGTATTCCACTTTGGCTGGCGCAATGGGTCGCTGGATTGCCGTCCTGGGCATCCCGGCTTTTAACCTGGGTGCCAACAGGGGCTACGTTTCTAGATGATGTGCTGCGCTTTTTACTTGCGATCGCGCTCTTCGTGCTCACGGGGCTACTGCTCGTACAGTTCGGAGCCATTCTGGGTGCTCCCTGGTATGGCAACCTAGCAGAACAAACAGAACGGTTACGTATGGGACAGTTGCCGATCGGGTCGCCCAGTCTAAGCCGTGCTGTGCAAGATATTTGGCGTGCCATTACGTTTCAGCTTAAAAAGCTGCTGCTGACGCTCGTGCTGGGGCTACCGCTACTGGTGCTCAACTTTCTGCCTCCTGTAGGAACGGCGATCGCTAGCGTTGGTGGTGTAGCACTGGCAGCGTTGTTAGTGGGTTTGGATTTTCTAGATGCGCCGTTAGAACGTCGTCGCTTAAGTTTTCGTCGTAAGTTGGGGGTGTTTGGGCGATCGCTGCCTGCCAGTGCCACCTTTAGCTGGAGTTGCCTGGTGCTAGTCAGCATTCCGTTTGTGAGTTTGCTGGCAGTACCCATCTGTGTTGCCGCCGGAACGCTGTTTTGCTGCGATCGCGTCTTGCCGTACTTACCTGAAAGTCAAGATCCTGAAAGTTCGATACAATCATGAGATTTTTAGCAAGCAAAAGACCCGTAGGGGCAGGTTTGCTACCAACGTGATTGGCTATTCTCAAAGCTTCTGGCAAAACCTGACCCCTACAAGCAGTACATTCTTTCTCAGAAATCTTCTAAGCGGTCAGCTCTTAGCGATCAGCTGTCAGCCGAATGCTGATCGCTAAACCTGTTACTTTGTGCTTTCCATGATCCTGGCTGAACGCTCTGGAGGCGCTAACAGACTAGGAGCTTGATTGCTAGCAGCGGTAGCCGCAGTTGGAATAACGAGCTTGTCGCCTTGTTGCAGAACAATATCGCGGCTGCGATCGCCCGACTGAAGCAATTGCTGCACATCGACATTGATGACCTGTCTTGCCGATGACTCATCAATGCGATGGATCTCGACTTGACGTAGATCAGCACCGTCTAATGCACCGCCTGCGCGTTGGATTGCCCGTGACACAGTGGGTAATCCAGCATCAGAAGGCGCATCAATTCTGCTGCCGTTAGCAATGGCATAAATGCCAGGACGAGGCACTGCACCTTTCACTTGCACTGCCATTGTAAGGGGTGCTGAGGTTTCCTTAGCCAGCGTTTGATAAATCAAGGCGGCAGCGTCGGCGCGAGTGGGCAGACGATCGGAGTGAAGTTGCTGTAAATCACCATAGGAAACAGGCGATGCTGTGAATGCCTTCTGCGCCATCAAGTCAAACTGACGTGCTGTGACACGCTCATTTGGACGAAAGCTGCCATCGCGAAAGCCCCGTACAATGCCCTTTGCCGCTAGTGACTCAATATAACTTTCTGCCCAATGCCCTTGGACATCCGAGAGCAATGTGTTTACAGAGGTGAACGGTAGAGACTGAGTGACACCAGCGTTCGGTCTACTTTGATCAATGGCGTCTGGTTTACTTTGCTCAGTGGCGATCGTCTCTGGTAACGCCATCTCAGGAACATTTTGCATCGCGGTGCTGTCAACTACTGGACGAGCCGCTGATCGAGTCGGCAGTGATCGCATCTTCGGTGGCACATTCACTGTGGGTAAGCCACCTCTAGCGGCAGCGCTGCGGTTAGCTGCTAGTTGTCGCGGTGATGTAGCAGGCACGTTAAGGCGAAGCTTCAACCCGTCTGCCGTAATAGTTTCAGGAGCGGCGATCGTGTCAGGTATGTTCGTATTGGGCTGTTCTGACTTTGCCCCATCTTTTGCTGCCTTAGAAGCTGACTCATCATCCGGTTTATCAGCATTAGTAAAAAAGGTAACGTAGCCCTGATAGCACGCTAATGTCGTCAAGGTGCTGTAAATAAGCACTTTCGGCACAGTGATACGCATAAAGTTCGATCGCGAATGGGTCGGGAAGCGCTGATGTTCCGTCTTTTTTCACCAAGAAGTTGAATCTAGACGCGCTACTACCGAATACAGCACTTTGCCCACCTATCAGGACGAACGGTTGCATTGAGCCTGACACGTTCTGTTTTGACGATCGCCCTAACGCATTCTGTTTTAACGATCACTACGGGTCAATAAGCAACACAAGCTTGCCTATTGTAGAGCCTGCTTCGAGCGATCGGTGTGCCGCCGCCGCTTCAGCCAGCGCAAAGGTTTGACTAATGTGAAGCCGAAGTTGTCCTGCATCAATCAACTGTGCACATTGCTGCAAAATGTTTGCCTGTGCCTGCTGCTGTACCACTAAGCCTTTCAACATGGGCAGCAACATGAGTTCAAAGCTCACGCGCTGGTTGCGAGTCCGGGCTGTCTTCCAATCGGTTGTTGGGTCAGCTTCTAGAATCGTCACAACATCGCCATAGAATTTTGTAGCAGCAAACGATTGACCCAGCACAGCACCACCCACCGTATCAAAGGTAACATCGACACCCTGTCCGTGCGTCCAATTCACTACCGCCTGCGCCACGTCTACATCCTTGTAAAACAGGACTTGACTCGCACCTAAATCTCTAGCAAAAACCGCTTTGGCTTCCGTGCTGACTGTAGTGCAAACCTCGGCACCGCGTAAGTTCGCTAGCTGGATGGCAATGTGCCCAACGCCACCCGTGCCAGCATGAATCAAAACGCGCTGCCCTGCCTGAAGCCTCGCGCGGTCATAGAGTGCTTCCCAGGCGGTAATCAAGACCAACGGCGCAGCGGCAGCCTCAGCAAAACTGATGGTAGTGGGCTTGCGGGCTGCAAACCGGGCATCGACGATCGCCCACTCTGCATAGTTGCCGGGATGTCCGCCCAGCCCACCATTACAGAAATATACCTCGTCGCCAGGTTGAAACTGCTGCACCCCTGCACCCACTGCTTCTACGATCCCAGCACCATCGCACCCCAAAATGGCAGGCAGGCGATCAGGAAAAAAGGTGCCACGTTTGCGTAGCTTGGTGTCAATTGGATTCACGCCCGCTGCTTTCAGACGCACTAACAATTCCGTATCTTGCTGTAGGGTTGGCGCTGGCACGTCACGAAGCTGCAAAACATCTGGTGCTCCAGGGGTAGTCATCAGGACAGCTTTCACAGGTTCTCTCTCCTTTTACCGATCGTCTTCTGCATGTTGAGCAATCATCCTGTTGTCGCCCTTCTTACGTTGTATCTGTATTAAAGATCCTCCGCACGGTAGTCGTAATTAAAACACTGCTACAGGTTGAATAAACAATAACCCTTTACGAAGTACAAAGCTCAATGATGTCAGACACGAAGCACACGATTAAAGTCTCCGATATATCTGACGAAGCGCTGATCGAAATTTGTCGAGCCGCAGAAGTTGTTGCGTGTGAATGCCCCGGCTATCTGGCTCGAATTTTGCGCCAAGTCAGGACTTTTCGTAACTACACCACTAACTGTATTGAACAGTTTCCTGAAGACGCTGAAACTCACCTTTGGCTAGCAGAGCGTGCAGAGCAAGCAGAAATGTTGCTCCACCAAACAATGATCGAGCTGATGCAAAAAGAGTCACTGATTGATGACTCAGAATACATCATCTTGGATAAGCTTTCTGAACGAGCGCGTGTAACTGCACTCAAGCAAATTGGGATTGGTTAATTCGGGTTAATTAAGGGTGCATATCGCCATTCTCTAATGGTGAGAGATGTGAGAAAAGTGAAAATTCAATCAATTAGTGCGACTTACGTAAGCAGTTTTGGCATCAACAAATCCTTACACTTTAAGATATCTAGAAACGCAAAAACGGCTGGCACCTGTAGAGCATCTGCCAGTACAGCAATACCAATTACTCGATAGATTGGCACTGGCAAGCTAAGGACTTGAACACCTGCGGGGATAGGTTCAGCCGCCAGTCGAGGCAGCACTGCTGCCCCTAGCCCACGCGCAACCATGCTGACGATCGTCGAATCCGTATTCACCCGATAAGCAACATTTAAGGTGCAATGAAAGGCAAGACAGTGCTCGTAAAATTGCAGCATGGTTGCATCTGTTTCGGGTGGCATAATAATTGGATGGTGTGCCAAGTCATCCCAGCTTAAGCGCACACCTTTGGGCTTGAATGTAGGTGGAAAAAGTGCAACAAACTCATCTTGCAGCAATTCCCACACCTCGAAGTCTTCGCTGGTTGGTAGATAGGTAAAGCCAATATCCGCTCGCCCTTCTCGCAGCGTTTGTTCCACTTCTGGGAGGTCTTCGTGATCGGTCAATTGTACAGTAATGTCAGGAAACCGTTGCCGAAACTGCGCGATCGCCTCTGGCAAAATATGCGTTGCTACACTACGAAACGATGCAATTCGCACCTGCCCACCCTGCAAACCTTTGGCTAAGTTTGCTTCTTTAAGCATGCCATCAAGCGACTGCATCATCTGACGAGCATAGGTCAAGACCCGATCGCCAACAGGAGTCAGGTACGCC
Organism: Phormidium sp. FACHB-592; assembly: GCF_014695795.1. NCBI lineage: Bacteria > Bacillati > Cyanobacteriota > Cyanophyceae > Oscillatoriales > Oscillatoriaceae > Phormidium > Phormidium sp. FACHB-592. Next base: position 9,820 of record NZ_JACJOZ010000013.1, on the reverse strand, counting down.
CCATGACGACCGCGTGAGATGAGCACCACACCCAGCATTGCTTCTAAAGTGGCGATCGCGTGGCTAACTGCCGACTGCGAAAGCCCCAACTGCAACGCCGCTTCACCAAAATTGCCCCGTTCCGCCACCGCAATCAAAGCACGCAGCTGCGAAAGTTTAATCTGACCCTGACGAGTAGAATTCATGGTCGATGCATTACTTTTTCGATCTAAGTCAAGGTCAACTCTTTACCTCTTACTTCTCACTGCTCGTTCCATCAATTCTATTCATAGATGTGATGAGAGCTGTCTTTTGATTTATGTAAAGGCGATTGACTAAAGTGAACACAGTCCGAGTTTGCTTTCTGCTATGTCTCTAACAAAAGTTTGCTTTCTGCTATGTCTCTAACAAATACCAAGAATCTTCATACTAGAGGCATCTTACTGCTCCTTGTCATCACATTGATTTGGGGCACTACGTTTCCAGTGATCAAGCAAATCATGGTCAGCGTTTCGCCGATGGCGCTGGTTGCAGTTCGCTTTTTGCTAGCAGCGCTTGTCTTTACGCCCTGGTTGCGCCAGGTCAATCTGCCACTGTTGCGTGATGGGGTGCTGCTAGGCATAGCCTACTTGGCATCCTTTGTTACTCTCACCGTTGGCATGGGGACGATTTCAGCGGATCGGGCAGCCTTTGTCCTGAGCCTCAACATTATTTTAGTGCCACTGTTTGGGCTGTTTCTGGGACAACGCTTGCAGGCGATCGCAGTAGTGGCAGCAGTAGTGGCGATCGCAGGCATTGGCATTATGTCTTGGGAAGGCGGTGGGTTAAGCCTTGGCGATCTGTGGGTGTTGGGCAGTGCAGTGAGCTATGCCGTTTACATTCTGCTGTTAGAAACAGCCACGCCGAAGCATCCCCCACTTGCCTTGACTGCCATACAGCTTGCTGTTGTGGCTGAAGCTAGCGTTCTGTGGGCAGCTCCCGAAATCATGGCGCAATTGCCTGCAATCGCGGCTCACTGGGGGCAACTTATGTACTTGGGTCTTGTTGTTACTGCGACGACAACAATTGCCCAGGCGATTGCTCAACGCTGGGTTTCAGCTCACGAAACGGCTCTGATCTACACGCTTGAACCCGTTTTTGCCGCTGTCTTTTCGTTCTGGCTCTTAGGAGAACAATTAAGTGGACGCGGACTGGCAGGAGCCGGACTGATCTTAGCGGCAATGGTGCTAAGCCAAAGTCAACCGTTTATTACCCAATGGCTGGGTGGAGCAGCACGCTCTGAAGCTCTGGAAGAAGTAACGGAAGACGCAAAGCAACATAGCGAAGCACCGCTCTAACCAGCAAAAAATTTATTTAACAGCAGAGGTATCGAAATGAGACTGACATTACGTTGGTTTGAAGAACAGTGGGAAATAAAACCTACACAAGGCGCAGCGGCTCACTTAAAGCAGTCAATTTTAACTTGGTTAGAGCAAGCGGCACAAAGGTTCGTGCAGCGCTTGATGGCAGATGCAGAACCGCAAGTTTGGCAGACCACTGATGCAAATGGTAAGCGCTGGTGGAATGCTCATGATCCTGCAACTAGTCGATCGCTCTACAACGTACCTGAAGCTGAAATGCGTGCCTGGCTTGAGCAACGTTACTATCCTGTTAAGGCTAATGCTTCAAGGGCTTAAAGCTTGTAACCAATCTCTGGCACTCCCAGCGTTAGTCTAAGAGTGCCAATTTTTTAGAGCGATCGCTCAAGAAGCGATCGCCCTAATGCAACCTGGATGCTTACGGTAGAGAACTGTCAAAAGCGTGAGATGCTCACACTACAAACGGTTGGCAAACTGAAACTAAAGTCTACAAACTGTTTGCTGGCTGTGGCTCGTCAGGGTGCATGGCATTCCAAAGTTTCTCAGCGTCCTCGTCTGATAAAGTCACAACGCTGTTTTTATTCGATGCATCTGTTGCTGCTAGATGGACAAACCCTTTGAGCGTGTCAGCGGGTGACCACACGATTCGGGTAATGTGCTCTGTATTCAATGTTGCTTGGGCAAACGGGAAGTAGATAAACGCCATATTGGTTGTTTTTTTTGGTAATGGATGAGCCCAAGTGCTAGCGAGAAAGGGCTTGAGGTAAATACACTAGCTTATTTAAGGGTGAAATGATGCATTAGCTTGCGAACTGAACGATCGTAAGTAAGCCTGCTGGTGCTGCTTTTGTGTCTAGAAAAGGCAGGTGTGATGTAAAACAGCACCTACCTGGAAGCATCAACTATAAGCGTTCGATGATTTACGGGACTGACGGGGCTCGAACCCGCAACTTCCGCCGTGACAGGGCGGTGCTCTAACCAATTGAACTACAGTCCCCTATTGCCCAAAAACCAACCCCATTCAGCCAGACGTAATGCTGGTAGGGCTGAAACATAACCTTTAGAATCTTACATTACTTAGTAGCGATTCTTCGCGGCTGCTACTCACAATCTTTTAAATTCAAGCGTTAGTGCGACCAATCACGCCATCGTTTTCACAATTGCTCTTCTACCGAAAGCACATTTACGTACAAGCAACTCAGCATTCTCACGGAACTTAGACGAACATTCAATTTGCTCGAACCAGTTGAAAGTGGTCATAATGATGCAGCTTGTGTCTAACAACAAGCACTGCACTAGATATTAAAACTCTCTACGGGACTGACGGGGCTCGAACCCGCAACTTCCGCCGTGACAGGGCGGTGCTCTAACCAATTGAACTACAGTCCCTTATGCCCTTTAAGAGGCAATCTCTATTGTGATGATTGAGCACACTTTTGTCAAACGTTTTTAAGCTTTTCTCAAACGATTTTGAGGAGCGGTTGCAAAACTAACTTTGTGATAAGTTCCAGCCAACGTGGAGGGTGGGGAATGGCAATGTACATTCGGGATGCAGTAGAAGGGGATTTGGCTGCGATCGTAGCGATTTACAATACAACGATCGAATCCCATCTAGTGACAGCAGATCTACAGCCTGTTACGGTTGAGAGCCGCCTGAATTGGTTTCGAGAGCATCACCCCGACAAACGACCGTTATGGGTAATGGATGTGGAAGGAACGGTGGCTGGTTGGCTAGGGTTTCAATCGTTTTATTACGGACGGGCAGCGTATGCCAGTGCCGCAGAGTTAAGCATCTATGTTTCGCTGGCTTATCGTCAGCAAGGTATTGGGCAGGCGTTACTCAAGCGATCTATCGCCCAAAGCCCGTCCTTTGGCATCAAAACGTTGCTGGGCTTTATCTTTGCTCATAATCAGCCGAGCCTATACTTATTTGAACGGTTTGGCTTTCAACGCTGGGGCTATTTGCCGGGAGTCGCAGAGTTTAACAAGATTCCTCACGATTTAGTCATCGTGGGTTTGCAGTTGCCTTAAAATGAGCTTCGCTGGTGGGAGTGTACTATAGCAATGCTTTCAGCGGTAGCCCTGCTGCTTTAAGCGCACGATCGAGTACTGCACTCGCGATCGCTACAATCGTTAAAGCAAAATACTTTTGTCAAGATTTATTCTGTCCTTCAGGATGAGCGTCTTGCCGCTTAGATTTAATCTTTGAGGACTTAATTCCACGCTAAATTTCGAGGGATTAGGCAAGAAAGCACTACGGTAAGCAACCAATCTTTAGGCGTTAAGGCACACATATGGCACCTCTGATTTCGCTTGTGATGACAACATATAACCGGGAACGGTATGTGGGTGCCGCGATCGAGAGTGTACTGCAACAGACGTTTACCGATTTTGAGCTGCTGCTGTGGGATGACGGTTCTGACGATCGCTCAGCCGCTATTGCCGATAGTTTTGCTCAACGCGATCGACGAGTGCGTGTCGTTGCCGCATCGCATCGCGGACGAGTGGCAGCCCTACAGGCGGCGATTGCCCATACCACCGGCGGATATCTTGGTTGGGTTGATAGCGATGATCTGCTAGCTCCAACGGCGCTTGAGCAGACGGTACGAATACTGAACGAGCAGCCGCAAGCGGGGGTCGTTTACACCGATTATCTGGATATGGACGAGCAGGGCGTAGTGTTCCGGTATGGGCAGCGCTGCGGCATTCCTTACTCCAAAAATCGGCTGCTGCTGGATTTTATGACCTTCCAGTTTCGCTTGATGCGGCGATCGATCTTTGATCAGGTGGGCGGTATCAATGGTGCTTCAGACTATGCGGAAGACTATGACCTGTGCCTGCGGCTGTCAGAAGTCACGGAGATTCATCGGGTCAGAGAACCGCTCTACTACTACCGCAACCATGCGGGTAGTGCCTCTCAGCAGTACCGGCTTGAGCAGGTGTTGCGATCAAAGGCGGCGATCGCTCAAGCACTCAAACGCCGAGGACTGGCTGATCAGCTTGCCATTGAGGTTCAGCTTCCTGAAGGACACTTTTTTCTACGTCGCAAGGCTGCACCGACTCCAGCCACGCCATCTTTTGTGGCAAAAATGAGTTCACTGCTGGCATCCTTGCCCTTACTAGGAGCAATTACAGGAGTGCCTGCCTATGCTCAGTCGATTACTGCTGCACCCGACAACACCAACACCAACGTTATTCTCAACGGCGATCGTTATGACATTAGTGGCGGCACACAGGCAGGCAGTAACCTGTTTCAGAGCTTCCAACGGTTTGGACTCAGCGCCAGCGAAACCGCTAATTTCCTCGCTAATCCTCAGATTCAAAACATTCTAGGACGAGTGGTGGGCGGCGAGGCATCGGTCATTAATGGACAAATTCAGGTGACAGGCAGTAACGCTAACCTGTTTTTACTGAACCCAGCGGGCATTATCTTTGGTGCTAACGCTAGCCTGAATGTCCCCGGTTCCTTTACAGCCACAACGGCAAATGGCATTAGCTTTGGCAACGGTTGGTTTAGCGCCTCTGGTACGAATGACTATGGGGTGCTGATAGGAGCACCGGGAGCCTTCGCCTTTACGACTACCCAACCAGGCAGTATCGTCAATTTTGGCAATCTTGCCGTTACGTTTGGTCAAACACTAGGACTATTGGGCGGAACGATCGTCAGTACAGGCACCCTTACGGCTCCAGGCGGGCAGATCATCGCCGCGGCTGTTCCGGGTCAAAGCCTGGTCAAACTCAACCAACCGGGAAGCCTGCTGAGTCTAGAGATTCAGTCGATCGTTCCAGTACAATCAACCACTTTGCCGCAGAGCTGGAGTTTGCCGATCGCCTCCCTGCCTCAATTGCTGACTGGAGGAAATTTTGGCAATGCCACTGAAGTCAGCGTCAACCCGAATGGCGCAGTGGTATTAAGTGGATCAGCAACGCTGATCGCTACAGGTGATGTCGTCGTTCGTACAGCCACCGCTCAAACAGCAACCTTCTCTGCAAATCGCAACCTGACGTTAGTCGAAAGCCAACTGCAAACAACAGGTGATTTGAGCCTGCTGGCACGAGATACGGTGTTTATTCGTGATAGTGTTGCCACTCCGTTTGCAGCAAAAGCGGGCGGGAAACTAACTATTCAGGGCGATCGGGGTATTGATATCCTGGCACTCAATCATCTTCAAACGGCACCCTTCCAAAGTGGTGGTGATTTGAGCCTGATTAGTGATGGTGTGATTTCTGGCGATTCGCATTTCACTAGCGGCGGCAATCTTTTTGTGCAAAACCTCTCTGGTGGTGCAGGTACTTTTGTCAGCTTTTACGACCCGATTTTTACTGTTGCGGGTGCCTTTACGTTCGGTGCTTACGAAGGTGTGGCGCTCAAGGTTCAGGCTGGTGGAGATATTACCTTCACAGGACCGATCGTCATTACGGGACCGGATACTACTGCAACTGGTGATCCAGATTCTGGCTTGTTGACGACTAGCAACGCCCTCATTTTGCGTACGAGCGCAGGCAACATCACGACTGGCGACATCACTACTAGTGGTGAGGGTGGCGATGGTGGTCCCGTCATTCTTTCAGCCCCTGGAAGAATCACGACAGGCACGATCGACTCATCCTCTACAGGCTTCAGCTTCGGAAGTCTCAATGGAGGAGCGATCGACCTTACAGCTGGCAGTACTATCACCACAAATAGCATCAATTCGTCTTACATCGGTGGTAATGGTTATGGCGCTCAAGGCGGCACTGTCACGCTGCTAGCCGGGGGCAGCATTGTCACTGGTGCCATTGCCACCTCTGCCATTGCTACCACAACCTTTGGCGCAGGCACGTATCAAGGCGGAACTGTTAGCCTCACTTCCGGCACAACACCGGGTAGCAACATTACGTTTACCAGCATTGATACACGTGGTAACGAGAATCTTGTTAATGCTACGGGTACCGGAGGCAACGTACAGGTAATTGCTAACGGGCTAGTTCAAGGAACGTTAGCAGGCACCACGATCGACACCCGGGGTTCAACGGCTGGTGGTTCAATTGCCATACAGCATGATGGTGGACCTACCAATATCCCGTTTATCGTCGGTAGTGCCAGCCCCAATGGCACTGCAGGTACAATTGACCGGGGTGGTCCTAATGTCGTCGCTGCCGATAGCTTCCCAGTACAGGCAAACACCACTTCGGTCGCCCCAGCGACAGGCATAACTATCACCGCTCTTAATACACCGCCAGTTCTAAGCGCCACCTCATCGCTGTCTGGGGCAACAAAAAATGTCCCTTTTTCGATCAGTTACGCTGACCTTGCTCCTGGTGTGGCAGATGTTAACCAGGATGTGACAACGCTCACGATCGCATCGATCGCCCCCGGAGCCACACTGACCCTCAATGGCAATCCAGTTACTCCTGGCAGCGTTACCCTTGCTCCGGGTGATGTGCTAGTCTACACGCCGCCAACCGACGCAACAGGGCTACTCAATGCCTTTACCCTTGAAGCCAGCGATGGTGTATCAACTTCTAACCCTGTACCTGTACAGGTAAATGTTCAGGAGGTTGTGGTTGATCCACCACCCGAACCGCCACTTGATCCACCACCCGAACCACCACTTGATCCACCACTGCCAACACCCGATCTCTGCACGCTGGCAGCCTGTGGGCAAACAAGTATTAAACCAGAAGTTGCTAATCCTCTTCCCGAATTCAGGCTGGCTCCAGATACCCCAGACGATCGCTTCACCCGTACATTTGAATCGTATCTCGGTCTTGGCGAAACCACTGCTAGGTCTCGCGAAGAGCCAAGAGAGATCGTCCAGCGCATTGAGAAAGATACAGGTGCTAAACCGGCTTTTATTTATGTCAGCTTTGTACCGACCTCGCTTCAGACGGCTGATGTGACCCAGCCCAAACCTGGAGTGGGTGAAACCAACCCCGAGACAGCTCAACGCAGTACCGACCAACTGGAACTAGTCCTCATTACAGCAAAGGGCGATGCCATTCGTAAACGGCTCCCAGATGCAACCCGCGCTAACGTACTGCCTCTGGCACAGCAGTTCCGTAATGAAATCTCAGATCCGCGCAAGACACGCGCTACGACATACCTCAGCACCAGCCGACAGCTTTACCAGTGGCTGATTGCACCGATCGCCGCCGATTTAGAAGTCAGAGGGATCAACAACCTGGTGTTTTTGATGGATACCGGGCTGCGATCGCTCCCTATAGCAGCCCTCCACGACGGGAAGGGCTTTCTCATCGAAAAATACAGCATCGGCGTCATGCCTAGCGTGAGCCTCACTGACACTCGCTACCGTAACATTCGAGACGTGAAGGTTCTAGGGCTAGGCATTTCAGAAAGCACTCAAGAGCAAACCCCGTTGCCAGCCGTTCCTGTCGAGGTCTCTATTCTGGTGAATCAACTCTGGTCAGGGCGACTGGCTTTTAACAAGAATGTTACCCTCGAAAATCTCAAAGCCTTTCGCCAAGAGCAACCCTTTGGCATCCTTCACCTGGCAACCCATGCAGACTTTTACCCTGGCACGATCGACAACTCTTATATCCAGCTTTGGAATGCCAAACTACGGCTCGATCAAGTCCGTGAACTGGGCTGGAACGATCCGCAAATCGAACTACTCGTGCTGAGTGCCTGTGCTACCGCCTTGGGCGATCGCGAAGCCGAACTTGGCTTTGGCGGGTTAGCTGTGCAAACAGGTGTTAAAACGGCTGTTGCCAGCCTATGGTACGTCAGTGATGCCGCTACTACTGCTCTCATGGCTGGCTTTTACAAAGACTTACGCACGGCTCGCATCAAAGCGGACGCACTCCGACAGGCACAGCTAGCAATGGCGACTGGCAAAGTCTTTCTGCAAAACGGGCGCTTGCAGGGCATCGAAACAGGCGAAGGCATTGCACTCCCACCTGCTAGCCTTGCTATCCGCGATCGTCAGCTCTCTCATCCCTACTACTGGGCAGCCTTTACCATGATTGGTAGTCCATGGTAGAGAAAGGCTAAAGGCTAAAGAGCGCTACTACTTTTTAGCCTTTAGCCCTTATCCTTTCTTTAGCCCTTATCCTTTCTACTTAGTATCCCGTTGCTGCCAGATCAAGCTGCGGTACATAACTCGATCGCTTTACAGTCGTCCACCAGTCTGCATCGTCATACAGATGCAAAATTCTAAAGCCTGGTTTTTCTTCATCCAGAGCAAAGTCGGCGCTACCTGGCTCAAATTGAATGCAAGTTGAGGGCGTACCAAGATATTGCACACCATGCCGGGCCTGGCTATAGTCTTGATGAATGTGCCCAAAGAGCACTAGCTTTACCTGCGGATGGCGGTCGAGCACCGCAAACAACGCCTCAGGGTTTCGCAGCGTGCTGCTATCTAGCCAATCAGACCCGACCACAAACGGTGGATGGTGTAACCCAATGAGCGTTGGCACAGCTCCAACAGTCTCTAGCTGCTCATCTAACCACTCTAAGCTGGTGGCTGACAGATGACCATGAACACAGCCTGTTACCTGAGAATTTAGCAGCAAGAAATGCCAACCACCAGCTCGAAACGACTTTTGGGCAGACATCAAGCCCTTGGTCAAAACCTGCTCCATCTCTGGTAGGCGATCGTGATTGCCCGGTAGCCAGTAGGTTGGAATCCCCAACGGAGCCAACATCGACTGTAGCAAGGCATACGACTCTGGCTTGCCATCTTGCGACAAATCCCCTGTTAGCAAAAGTAGATCGGGCTGTGGTTGCAGCTGCGCTACTTGCCGCACAATGGTCTGAAATGACTCTTGCGTTGGCAGCCCTAACAGTTGACGACGCTCGTCTGCAAACAGATGCATATCAGTAAGCTGAACAACATGGAGAGGAGACATCATAAGTTATGTAAGGCAAATCTACGGAGAATCAGACACGACTGGGGCTAAACCCTATGCATCTTGATTTGAAAGGGAGCTAAGGCAACAAGAAAGCTAGATATTCTGCACTGGTAGTATTTAGAATAACTAGGATCAACGCTCTGTCATGCGATCAGTCGCAGTACGTTCAGTGATCTTTGTCACCTCTGGCGATCGCCTTGTACTAGGATGCCTTGCCTACAACCATCCTTAGACGCTCTACCATCACTAAAAAGAAGTGTCACCCAGATGATGCGAAGCAGACCATCGATCGCCTACTGAGGTCTTTGAATTAGCTTTAAAAGCATCGCCCAATTCTAGCGCCCTAAATTTGGCATTCCGTCCGCTTTCCCAGAACCCTTTGATGGCGCAGAGATAAACCTGTTAAAGAAGCTAATACCCCTTGAGCTGTGTTTACGTTTACTCTGTTACACCAATTCAACAAAGTATTAGCTACAGCTTTTCTCGATCGATCCTCCTCAGAAACTGTTTGTAAATGTATGTGAAGTAGAAGACAACTACGGTCACAAAGGCGCGATACCAGAAGAGTGACATCTACATGGCTTGAGGATATGAGTCAGCCTTACTACGACAGTGACCTGACCGATGAG